>JAHEMW010000079.1 GCA_024643505.1 Demequinaceae bacterium | reverse complement strand
TGCGCACGAAGCGGGCGGCGCTTCCGCCGAAGAAGCACGGAAATATCCCGCTATGACGAGCGACGGATCGAATCCCGCCGAGGGGATGCGGGTCGTGCGCGGCTCCCCCGACGACGCCGAATTGGCGGCACTCGTCGCCGGCGTCGTCGCGATGGCCGCGATCAATGCCGAGGCAGAGACCCCGGGTTCGCCGCGGTCTGCGTGGATGGACCGGCAGCGGACGCTGCGCGGGCGCCGCGTCGGGGTACTCGGGCGCGGCCCGATCGCGTGGCGTAACTCGCTGCGGTGAGACGCGGTCTCATCGGGGGCGCCGCCCTCGCGGCGAGCGCCGCCATCGCACCCCTTGCGCTCACTCGCGCGGCCACTGCGACGCGCATTCGCCCCTCCGCAAGCACCTTCCCGCACGCCGACGCCGCGCTGGTGCTCGGCGCGCGCGTGCACGCCGACGGTCGCCCGTCACGATTCCTCCGTGAGCGCATTGCGATCGGCGCCGCGCTGGTGCTCGACGGCACTGTCTCGCGGGTCATCATGTCGGGGGCCGGGCGCGATTCCTCGGGCCACGGCGAACCAGCCGTCATGCGACGCGTCGCAGCAGAGATGGGAGTGCCGGCCGACGCCATCATCTCGGATCCCTTCGGCGTCGACACGTACTCCTCATGCGTTCGCGCCCACCAGGTGTGGGGCGCAACGAGTCTGATCGTCGCGAGCCAGGAATTTCACCTCCCTCGCGCGGTGTGGATTTGCGACCACATCGGCGTTCCCGCGCTCGGCGCCTACCCTCCCGTGCGCTTCACGAAGAGCATGGTGTGGGGTCACGGACGAGAAATGGCTGCGACGGCGAAGGCCTGGGCCGACGTCGCTCGCTCGCGCACTGCGGTACTCCAACCATGACGCGCTTCGTGCTCGCCTCGGCCTCGCCCGCGCGCCTGGCGACGCTACGGTCCGCAGGCCTGTCTCCCGACGTCGTCGTCAGCGACGTTGACGAAGACGCGGTTCTCGCCGCGCTTCGCGAGGCGCGCAACGCGGCCGGAACCCCGCTCACGCCAGCACAGGCAGTTCTTGCGCTGGCCCGCGCCAAGGCAGACGCGGTGGCGGTGACAACGCGGGCGCTTGTGCTCGGCTGCGACTCGATGCTCGAGTTCGGCAACGAGGTGTACGGGAAGCCAGGAACGGCGGCTGCCGCGCGTGAGAGGTGGCGCGCGATGCGCGGCGGGATGGGCGTGCTCCACACGGGTCATTGGCTCATTGACGTGCCGAACGGCCGCGCCCTTGGCGAAACGTCGTCGGCCATCGTGCATTTCGCCGACCTGGGTGACGACGAAATTGATGCGTATGTCGCTACCGGAGAACCGCTCGCCGTCGCTGGCGGATTCACTGTCGACGGTATCGGCGGACCCTACGTCGAGCGCATCGAGGGGGACTTCCATGGCATCGTCGGCGTGAGCCTGCCACTGGTGCGCCGGCTCCTGGCGCAGATAGGAACACCGCTCCACAGTCTGCGCGGCTGAGTTTGTAGGTCGAGAACAACCTGAGCCCGCGCGGTGGCGATGTGGCCTCTGATCGTTGGAGGGACCATACAAGTCGCGGCCCGGGACCTTGGTCCCGGGCCCAAACTTGGCGCCGCGACGGACGGCCGCCCGGCATCGCGACGCGCCGCACGATACCTTGAGGAAGTGACCGCCTTCTCTTCCGTCCTCATTGCGAACCGCGGCGAGATCGCCGTCCGCATCCTCCGCGCCTGTGCAGACTCCGGTCTCACCTCCATCGCGGTGTACGCAGATCCCGACCGCGAGGCTCCGCACGTCAAGCTCGCTGACGAGGCGTATTCGCTCGGCGGCACGACGGCCCGCGAGACGTACCTCGACATCGCGAAGATCCTCGACGTCGCCCGCCGCAGCGGGGCGCAGGCCGTCCACCCCGGATATGGGTTCCTCGCGGAGAACGCGGGCTTCGCGCAAGCCGTGATCGACGCCGGCCTCGTGTGGATCGGACCGAGCCCCGCCGCGATCGAGGGCCTCGGAGACAAGGTGAGCGCGCGGCACATCGCGCAGCGCGCGGGAGCCCCGCTCGTGCCCGGTACGAAGGATCCCGTCGAGTCCGCCGATGAGGTCGTCGCCTTCGCGCAGGAGTACGGACTACCCGTCGCGATCAAGGCCGCCTTCGGAGGCGGCGGTCGCGGACTCAAGGTGGCACGCACCCTCGCAGAGATTCCTGAACTGTTCGACTCAGCGACGCGCGAGGCAGTCGCGGCCTTCGGGCGCGGCGAGTGCTTCGTGGAACGCTTCCTCGACAGGCCACGCCACGTTGAGACGCAGTGCCTCGCGGACAGCCACGGCAACGTCGTCGTCGTGTCAACGCGAGACTGCTCGCTGCAGCGTCGCCACCAGAAATTGGTGGAAGAAGCGCCAGCGCCGTTCCTGACGGACGACCAGAACGCGCGCCTCATCGCGTCCAGCCAGGCCATCCTGCGCGAGGCGGGCTACGAGGGGGCCGGAACCTGCGAGTTCCTCGTCGGCGTCGACGGCACCATTAGCTTCCTCGAGGTCAACACGCGCCTCCAGGTGGAACACCCGGTCACGGAAGAGGTCACCGGCGTCGACCTCGTTCGCGAACAGTTCCGCATCGCGGCCGGCGAGCCGATCAGCAACCTCAACCCCGTGACGCGCGGACACTCCATCGAGTTCCGCATCAACGGCGAGGACCCGGGTCGCGGCTTCATGCCAGCCCCCGGACGAATCACCACGCTTCGCTTCCCGTCTGGCCCCGGCGTGCGCGTCGACGCTGGCGTCCGTGCCGGCGACACCGTGTCGGGCAACTTTGACTCCATGATCGCCAAGGTGATCGTGACGGGGTCGACGCGACAGCAGGCGATTGAGCGCTCGCGCAGGGCTCTCGCGGAGATGGAGGTCTCGGGTATCCCGACAGTTCTGTCATTCCACAAGGCTGTTCTCACTGCTCCAGAGTTCACCGCGGAGGACGGGGTATTCGGCGTCTACACCACGTGGATCGAGACTGGCTACGCCGAGACGGTCGCGAAGCTCGGCTCTGGTGGCGCCTCTGATGAGGCCGGCGAGGCGGCCGCCACCGAGCGCGTGGTCGTTGAGGTCGGCGGCAAGCGTCTGGAAGTCGTCATTCCCGCCGCGCTCGCGCAAGCGGGGCGCGCGAATACCCGCAACGCGGGCCCGGCGCGTCGTGGCGCACGCCGTGCGGCAGGCCCCGCGCGTGCCGCTTCAGGCACGACGCTCGCCTCCCCGATGCAGGGCACGATCGTCAAGGTGGCCGTCGAGGAGGGTGCGACGGTCGCTGAAGGCGACCTCGTTGTCGTGCTTGAGGCCATGAAGATGGAGCAGCCGCTGACCGCGCATAAAGCGGGTGTCATCACCGCGCTCGCGGTCACTGTCGGTGTCGGGGTGAGCGCCGGCACGACGATCTGCGACATTGCCGACGCCGACTAGCTTCAATTCCGCGCGTCATCAATGCCTGGTTTAGCAGGAACTTCAGAGGTCGCTCCGCGAATTACGCAACAAGCCTGTTTCGTATATTTGACACGCCGGCGGCGCCTCGCCTACGCTCGTCTTCAGCGGTAAGGCAAGCCTTACCTTCCTCATCTGAAAGGCGCGTCGATGTTCGCCAACTACCTCATCGGTCTGCGTGAGGGTCTCGAGGCCTCGCTCGTCATCGGCATCCTCGTCGCGTACCTCGTACGCACGCACCGACGCGGCCTGTTGCGCGAGGTGTGGATCGGCGTCGGCGCTGCGGCAGCTCTGTCGCTCGCCATCGGCGCTTTCCTCACCCTCGGCCCGTCGAGCCTCAGTTTCACCGCGCAAGAACTCATCGGCGGGATCCTCAGCATCGTCACGGTCGCGCTCGTGACGTGGATGATCTTCTGGATGGGCAAGACCGCGCGGTTCCTCAAGGGCAACCTCGAAAACGCTCTCGAGAAGGCGATCGCCGTCGGCTCAGGCGCCGTGGTGACGATGGCATTCATTGCCGTCGGCCGCGAAGGAATCGAAACGGCGCTGTTCCTGTGGGCGGGGATTTCGGCCGCCGGGGCTACGCTCGCGCCGGTCGTCGGCGCCGTCCTTGGCCTCGCGTCCGCTGTGGTCCTCGGGATCTTGTTCTATCGCGGGGCCGTGCGCCTCAACCTGCGCGTGTTCTTCCAGTGGACTGGCGTGTTCCTCATCATTGTCGCTGGAGGCGTGCTCGCCTACGGCATTCACGACTTGCAGGAAGCCGGCGTGCTCCCCGGACTCAACAACCTCGCCTTCGACGTGAGCGCAGCGGTGCCGGCCGGCTCGGTACACGGCACGCTCCTCAAGGGCATCTTCAACTTCTCGGCACAGACCACGGTCTTGCAGGCCGTCGCGTGGTTCGCGTATGTCGTGCCGGTCATGTTCCTGTTTGTGCGCATGGCCTTCCGCGGAAGCCCCAAGCCGCAAGCCGCCGCATCGCCGTCTTCAGCACCCGCCCTGACGCGCTAACTCCCCAGCAAGGACATCCTCATGAACGTTCGCTTCGCCCTGCCCGCTCTCGCCCTCGCCCTGCCGCTCGCCGCATGCGCGTCGAGCACCGACGCCACACAGGTCGCAGTCTCGTCCACCGCGACCGAGTGCGTCGTCAGCGCAACGACCGCGCCTACCGGCGCAGTGGCGTTTGACGTGACGAACGACGGTGACCAGGTCACCGAGTTTTACATTTACGCACAGGACGGCGAAACCGTCGTCGCAGAGGTCGAGGGCATTGGGCCGTCGCTGACCCGGACGCTCACCGTTACCCTCGCTGCCGGTACCTACGTCACCGCATGCAAGCCCGGGGAAACCGGCGACGGAATTCGCGGCGAATTCGTGGTCGGCGCGGCGCCCAGCGCCTGACTCGCCCGCCCCGCGAGCGCGGGTGCAAACCGGTAGCGTAACCGGCATGCACCCGGTCACTCGCAGAACGCTTGCACTCGTCGCCGGCGCGACGTGGATGCTCATCGACGTCGTGCGTGCGGCGGGTCCGCTGCTGAGCGACCTGTTCGACATCGGCGTCACGGTTGCGGCGGGAACTGCGGTCGCCACCTTCCTGTTGGGAGGCATGGTCGCGTGGGTGGCGACAGTTCAGGGACGGCGCCGCGACCACGGGCTCATGCTCGTCGCGCTCGCCGTCGCGATCGTCCTTATGCGTGCGGCATTCCCCTTCCTCTCCG
Organism: Demequinaceae bacterium; assembly: GCA_024643505.1. GTDB lineage: Bacteria > Actinomycetota > Actinomycetes > Actinomycetales > Demequinaceae > Demequina. Next base: position 3,051 of record JAHEMW010000079.1, on the reverse strand, counting down.
ACGTCGCTCTCATCCTCGTTGGACTCGTTCTCGCGGCGTTCGCGATTGCCTTTCTCGTACTGTCCGTGCGCACGTGCGTGACCGCCGCGAACGGCCCCATCGCGCTCGTTGGGACCTCAGTTGGCGCCATGGCGGCCCTCATTGAACAGGCGGCCCTGCGCACCTGGGACGCCGTCTGGCGCGACGACGCCGCCGGATGGATCGCGATCGCGCTGCTGGGCGCGCTCGTGATCGGCGCGGCGTGGAGCGCCCGATTCGACGCAACCGACGCGGCCGCGCGCGGGTGGTGGGCATACGGGCTCCACCTGTCGCTCGTCCTGTACGCGTACGGCAACCTCGCATTCGTCACGTCTCAGACCGACCTGCGCATGTCGGCCGCGCTCGCGATCGGAGTTACTGGGCTCGCCGCCGGCGCGCTCCTCACCCTGTACAGCGCGCGCCTGTCACGCCCCGTCGTGATGGTCATTCCCGTGATCGGCGTCACCGCCCTGTCGGCCGTGCTGTTTCAACCCGGGATATGGGCAGCGCTCGGCCTCCCGTTCGCGGTCGCGGCGAGCACGCTGTTTACTGCGATGCTCCTGAGGCCAGGAACCCAGGGAACGTGGCGATTCCTGGGCGCGATGGCCGCCTTCGTGCTGGCCATGCTCATCCCCTTCATGCTCGTCCAGCTCGACTACGACATCCCGCTCGGGGTGCGGCACGTGGCAGTGATGCTCGCCGCGGGCGCGCTCGTGGTGGTGCTCGGGGTGTTCGCCTCGTGGCGTAGGCACGACAACACGACGGAACCTGCCGTCGGCATGCCGGTCGCGATCGTTGGTGGCGTTGGCATTGTGGTCGCGATCGCGACATGGGCGACAGTCGAGCAACCGCGGGCGTACACCGAGGATTTCCTGCTGACGCCGACGGTCATGTCATGGAACGTCCACTACGGCGTCACCCCCGGCTTGTCCGGCGGCCCGCACGTCGATTTGGACGAACTCGCCACCACGATCCGGTCGGCGGGCGCCGACGTGGTGCTGCTCCAGGAGGTCGACCGCGGCTGGATCCTCGCGGGCGGCGTTGACATCCTCGAATACCTCGCTGGGGAACTTCCGATGGAGTTCGCCTACGCGCCAGCCCACGACCCGCAGTTCGGGAACGCCGTCTTCACGTCGCGGCCGTTCTCAAACGCCGCCCGGTACGACCTGCCCTACGGGACCGGCCCGCAGGGACGCTCGGCCGTCGGCGTCGACTTTATGGGTAACCGCTACGTGTCCGTTCACCTGCAGCACAAGAACGACAGCGCCACGCGCGTCGCCGAAATCGAGTCGTTGCTTGACCAACTGGACACGTCCGGACCGGTCGTCATCGGCGGCGACTTCAACGACGTTCCAGGCTCAGACCCCATCCTCGCGATGTCAAACGCCGGATTCGTGAGCGCGCAGGACCAGGTCGGCGTCGCAGAAGATACGTATGTAGGCGCCGACTTCAACGATCGGATCGACTACATCTGGGGCACGAACATCACGTTCACGAGTTTCGACGTGCGAGAAGAACCGTGGTCGGACCACCTGCCGCTCGTCGCCGTCACGGCACCGACCAGCTAGGACTTGGCGACGGGGTCGGTCATGTTGTGAAGGCGCCGCGCCGCCTCTGCGATGGTGCCGCTGAGCGATGGGTAGACCGTAAAGGCGTCAGCCACCTGGTCAACGGTGAGATGGTGCGACACCGCGAGCGACAGCGGAAAGATGTGCTCACTTGCGCGCGAACCGACGAAGACTGCTCCAAGCACCTGACCCGTCACGGTGTGACCGAAGATCTTGACGAACCCCTGGTCGATTCCGAGCATCTTGGCGCGTGGGTTGCGAGCGAGGTCGAGCCGCGACACCTCATAAAAGATCCCGCGGTCTTTGAGCTGCTGTTCCGTCGCGCCGACGGACGCGATCTCCGGCGCGGTGAAGACGTTGGCGGCGACGTGCCGTAGCTCAATCGGCGCGACTGCGTCTCCCAGGGAGTGGGCCATCGCGATTCGTCCTTGGGCGGCTGCGACGGATGCGAGCGGAAAGACGCCGGTGCAGTCGCCGGCGGCATACACGCCGCGAGCTGTCGTCCGAGACACGCGATCAACGGTGATGTAGCCCCGAGCGTCGAGGTCGACCCCCGACTCCTCGAGCCCCACCCCCGAGGTGTTCGGAATCGACCCGACCGCCATGAGGCAGTGAGAGCCCTCGAGCACGCGGCCATCCTCGAGGTAGACGACGACGCCGGCACCGGTGTTCTGTACCTTTTCGGCGCGCGCCGGCGCGATGACGTTCATGCCGCGCCTGGAGAACGCCTCGCGCACGTATGCCGACGCCTCGGGATCCTGATTGGCAAGCACCCGCTCGCCCGACGACACGAGCGTCACCTCAGAGCCAAGCAACTGATAGGCGCCAGCGAATTCGGCGCCAGTGACGCCAGAACCGATCACGATGAGGTGCTCGGGCAGTGTTGTCAGGTCGTAGAGCTGGGTCCAGGTCAGGATGCGCGCACCGTCTGGCTCCGCTCCGGATACCGTGCGAGGCCGCGCCCCCAGCGCGAGCAGGACTGCGTCGGCCTCAAATTCATCGTCGTCGGTGGCGACGCGGGTGGAGCTCACCAGGCGGGCTTGGCCCGTCACCACCGTGACGTCATTGCGGGCCATCCTCAGCGCAATGTCGTGGGACTGCTTGAGCACAAGTTTGCGCACCCGTTCATTGACGGCGGCCATGTCAACCCGGTGCGGATTGGTGTGCGTCGCCGAGGCATCATCGGCGTCGCGGATGCCAAGTTCCGGGGCGCGTTGCGCGATGGTGAGCCACTCCGCCGTGGCGATGATGGTCTTCGAGGGCATCACGTCGGTGAGCACGGCATTGCCGCCGAGCCCCTGCCGCTCGATAAGGGTGACGTCCGCGCCCAGCTTCGTCGCGACGATCGCCGCTTCGTAGCCTCCAGGCCCGCCGCCGATGATCACGACTCTGGGATTCATGGTGCCATTGTCGCGTACCTCGCCTCCGAGCGTCGGCGCGTCTAGTGTGAAAACATGACCGACGC
>JAHEMW010000078.1 GCA_024643505.1 Demequinaceae bacterium | reverse complement strand
GGAGGCTTCAGCGCCAACAGCCAGCTGCGCGCCGAGGCCGCGCGGCGATGCGCCGAGGCCGGCATTGACGTGCGCATCCCACCCATGCGCTACTGCACGGACAACGGCGCGATGATTGCGGCGCTCGGATCGGCCCTTGCCAGGCGGCACGTCGGCGACAGCGGTCTGCAGTTCGGAGTCGATTCGTCGATGTCGCTGGAGGTCGTGGTCGCGTGATCCGGCTGCGAGATGTCGGAGCAACCATTGCGGTCGGGGCGCTCACGGCGGGCGCGGTCGTTGGGCTCGTGAAGATCGGCGTGGAACCCGTGCGGGCGCCCGCGCAGACCACCAAGCCAACTGTTGGGGCGTCGGCCGGGCCAACCGTCTCGCCGAGTCCGAGCGCTGAGTCGGGTGAGGTGCTGGCCTGGGGGCCAACTGTGGCCGCATGGAACGCCGCGCTTTCCGACGCTCAGGCGCTCCCGGTCGAGCGAGCGGCCGGCCAAGTCATCCTTGGCGAGATTGCCTCGCCCAATCCTGCAGCGGCGCGCTCGCTCGTCGAGCAACTCAATCTCGCCGGCGTCATCGTGATGGGTCCGGCGATCACCACCGCGGATTCCGTTCGCACCCTCACCACCTCGATCAAGGCGGCCAATGACGGTCGCGCGTGGCCCACCATCGTCTCCACCGACCAGGAAGGCGGCATTGTCGCGCGGCTTGATCCCGTCTTGCCAGACATGCCCGCGTTCATGGCCGCGGGCGCGGCGACCGATAAGGGCACGGTGGAAGATGCCTACGCGCAGGCCGGTCTAGACATGCACGACCTCGGATTCACCGCGACGTTTGCGCCTGTCGCCGACGTGACACGCGGCCTCGCGGACCCGACCATGCGCACTCGGTCAGCGGGCTCGAACCCCTTCAATGTCGCCGCGACAGTCAACGCCGCCGACCGAGGTTTCATCTCGGCAGGGGTTGCGCCCGTGATCAAGCATTTCCCGGGTCACGGGTCCGTGGGGGCGGATTCTCACCAGTCCCTCCCCCGTCAGACCGCGTCCATCGCCTCCTTGGCCAAGCGCGACCTCGTTCCGTTCGCGTCGGCGGCCAAGAACGGCGTGCCCGCGATCATGATGGGACACATTGTCGTGACCGCCTGGGGCGGCGACCCGGCTTCCGTGAACCCCCGCGCATATGCCTACCTGCGTGACACGATCGGATTCACGGGGCTTGCGGTCACGGACGCGATCAACATGCGGCCTCTCGTGGAGCGGTACCCGGGTGGGCTCGCCGCGGTCAAAGCGATCAAGGCGGGCGCGGACCTGCTCGTGTTGCCCACCGACGCCGCCGCAACGCGAGAGGCGCTCGTGCGCGCTGTTGCGCGCGGGGACCTGTCGCGCGCTCGCCTCGACGAGGCCGCGGCCCGGGTTATTCTCTTCGCGAGGTGGCAGGGCACGCTCGAACCCGCGATTTCTGCCGAACCGCCCAGCTACGCGGAGGACTTCTCGGCGGTCGCCGCGACAGTGGCCTCCCGCGCGTGTGGAGATCTCGTTGGACCTTCGGCGCGGCTGTCCGGTGGGCTGCCAGGTGAGCGAGCCACATTGGCGGATGCACTCACGAAGCGCGGTGTCGCGGTCACGGACGACGAGACCGCGACGAAGGTGGTGCTGTTGGGCTCGGATGTGACGGGAGTCAAGGGAGACGTCGTCGTCGCGCTTGCCGGGCCGTGGGCGCTCGCGACCTCCACGGCGACGTCCTACATTGCGCTCTGGGGCAGTGGACCTGATCAGATGCGAGCGCTCGCGGCCGTGTTGACCGGCGACGCTGTCACGGCGTCGCAATGGCCGGTGCCCGTGAACGTTGCCGCGCCACTGTGCACGGGCTAGTTCGGCGCGAAGGGTTCAACGATCAACGCCGAGCGCCGGCCGGCGACGCGGGTCAATATGACGGTCCCGCGCTCATCGCCTGACAGCTTCAACTGTGGGCGCAGGCGCTCTGGAGTGACGTCGACGCCGCGTTTCTTGATGTCGACCGATCCAACGCCACGCGCGCGCAACGCAGCGGCGAGCGTGGGGATGTCAAGCGGCAACACCTCAAGGAGTCGGTACCAACGCGCGAACGGCGTCACGACAGCCGTGTCCGAGCTGAGATAGGCGATCGTCGGGTCGATGAGGTGCGCGTCAATACTGTCGGCGAAGACGCCGACGAGCCCCGCGCGAATCACCGCGCCATCCGGCTCGGCGAGGAACGTCCCCAGTGGGCCCGCCTCGCCGGGCGCAGTTGACCCACCGATTTCGTGCGCGGTGCCGTGGCGAATGACCAGAGCCCGGTGGCCGGCTCCTCGCGCCACGGTGCCGCGCCACAGGGCGGCCTCCACGACTGCCCCGTCGACGCTCAGCCACTGAGCCTCGCAGTCCGTCGGCACCGCGCTATGCGGAATTCCAGGGCCAACCTTGATGCCGAGTCCGGGGAAAGCTGCACCAAGCGAAAATATCTGCTCGAGGGTGGGGGTGTAGTCGCGCGGATCGTGTCGTCGTCCGCGGGCGTCTCGCCGCGCCGGATCCGCCCACAGCGCGTCAGCGTCGATGGCGTGCGCGACTGCCGTGGCGTCCGCGTGCACGGTGTCCGTGGAATCCCAGTGGCGCAGATTGAAGTCAGCGAGGATCGCGGTGCCCTCGTCCTTCTCGCACGCCGTGACGTTCATGCCGAGCGCCGACAGCGCCATGGAGTCTGCGCCGATGCCCGCAGTGGCGTCGAACACGCTCGTGCACCCTGCGTCCCTGAATCGGCGCGCGTGCAAGGCGGCGACTGGCAGGCGCGTCGCCTGTTCGAGTCCTTCCTGCGAGAAGGCCATCGCGGCAGCGAACTCCCCGAATTTGGGCACGGCAGCTTCGCGCAGCCGGGCCTGTGTGAGCGCCTCCGCGATGAGGGCGCGGTCGACACCCTCTCTGTGCAGGCGCTCGGACAGCGAGAGCACGTCCGCTTCCGCGTAGGTCCCCACGCGGTCAACGAGGGCGCGACACTCGTCGGACACCGCTCGCCTCGCGCGTTCGGCTTCCATGAGGTGATCCTTTCACGGACCGCGAACACTCAAGCGTTAGCACTCAATGGGTCAGAGTGCTAAATTGGGATCCGCTCCACGGTGGAGCACGCGGCAAGAACGTCGGGAATGATCCCCGCGACGGCATCTTCGACGTGCCGCGGCATAGCGAACGTTAGACGGAAGGTGAGGTCCGCAGTGTCGGTCTCTATCAAGCCTCTCGAGGACAAGGTTGTGGTGAAGGCGGCGAAGGCCGAAACCACCACGGCCTCCGGTCTGGTCATCCCTGACACCGCGAAGGAGAAGCCCCAGGAGGGCGAAGTCGTCGCGGTGGGTCCCGGCCGTATCGACGACAACGGCAACCGTGTCCCGCTCGACGTGAACGTCGGCGACATGGTGATCTACAGCAAGTACGGCGGCACAGAGGTCAAGTACGCGGGTGAGGAGTACCTCATCCTCTCCGCGCGCGACCTGCTCGCCGTCGTCGGCTAGCAGCCACGTAGCGACGCAAAGACCCCCGGAGCGGAGACGCCCCGGGGGTCTTTGCGTTAACTTGCGCGGCGAAGGCGGCCAGCGAGGATCGCGTGGCGCTCGTCTTCTGAAAGCCCGCCCCACACCCCAAACGGCTCGCGTGCAGTGAGCGAGCGCTCCCTGCACATGTCAAGCACCGGGCAGCGCTGACAATATTTCTTGGCGGATTCAGCGCGCCGCCTGCGTGCTGCGCCGCGCTCGCCTTCAGGGTGGAAAAACAGGTCAGGATCGGCGGATCGGCAGGCCCCCTCGTATTGCCATTCCCACTGATCCTGCGTCGGTGCCGGTAGCTTGGCCACCGTGTTCATGGAGCCCCCTCGGGGTCAGAGGCGGCCCCGAGGCGTCATTGCCTCGTGGCCGCATTGGATCGTCTTTCCATGCAGCAGGCAACTCGCCGGTTGGGCTTCGTTGCCTTCCACAGCCATTCTTACCGTGTTCCGGCCGTCATGGGAACCCCTCAATTTCCAGGCGCATCAGTTGCTCCTGCAGGGCGGTAGAATCGCGCAATGGCGGCTGCGGATCACGACCCCTTCGGATTCACGGGACTGACCTACGATGACGTCTTGCTCCTTCCTGGCGAAAGTGATGTCGTTCCGTCTGAAGTAGACACGACCACTCAGTTCACGCGCGGCATCACCGTCTCGGTGCCTCTGTTGAGCGCTGCGATGGACACGGTGACCGAGGCGAGACTCGCGATTGCACTCGCCCGCCTCGGTGGCGTTGGCGTCCTCCATCGAAACCTGTCGATTGCCGATCAGGCGCATCAGGTGCAGATCGTCAAGCGCTCAGAGTCGGGCATGATCACCGACCCAGTCACCGTCGGGCCGGACGCCACGCTCGCGGAACTCGACGCGCTGTGCGCGAAGTACCGCGTGTCCGGCTTGCCCGTGATTGACGCGAACCGGACTTTGCTTGGCATCATCACCAACCGCGACTTGCGCTTCGTGAGCCCGGGCGAGTTCTCCACGAGCACCGTCAACGAGCACATGACGCCGATGCCGCTCATCACAGCGCGCGAGGGTATCTCCAACGCGGAGGCGTCCGCTCTGCTCGCGCGGCATCGCGTGGAAAAGTTGCCGCTTGTCGACGCTGATGGTCGCCTCACCGGGCTCATTACCGTCAAGGATTTTGTGAAGACGGAGAAGTATCCGCGCGCCACGAAGGACGGCGAAGGACGCCTTCGAGTTGCCGCGGCGGTGGGGTTCTATGGCGATGCGTGGGAGCGCGCAACGGCCCTCGTCGATGCCGACGTCGACGCTCTCGTCGTGGACACGGCGCACGGGCACGCCCGAGCGATGATCGACATGATCGCGCGATTGAAGGCCGACCCTGCGACGCGGCACGTGCAAGTTGTCGGCGGCAACGTGGCGACCCGCGCGGGAGCGCAAGCGCTCATCGATGCAGGTGTCGATGCGGTCAAGGTCGGCGTCGGTCCAGGGTCGATTTGCACCACGCGCGTCGTGGCCGGAGTTGGCGTTCCGCAGATTACCGCCGTGTACGAGGCAGCGCTTGCGGCCCGCCCGGCAGGCGTTCCGATCATCGCCGACGGAGGGCTCCAGTACTCCGGAGATATTGCCAAGGCCCTCGTTGCCGGCGCTTCGTCGGTGATGCTGGGGTCGCTGTTCGCCGGCTGCGCGGAGACACCCGGCGAACTCGTGCTCGTGAACGGCAAACAGTTCAAGAGTTACCGCGGAATGGGGTCGATGGGCGCAATGGCGTCCCGCGGCCGCGTGTCGTACTCGAAGGATCGCTACTTCCAGGCGGACGCCCCGAGTGACGACGACTTGATCCCCGAGGGGATCGAAGGGCGGGTCCCGTTCAAAGGGCCGCTCAACTCGGTGGTCCGCCAGCTCGTGGGCGGACTCGGTCAGTCGATGTTCTATGTCGGCGCGCGCTCGATCAGCGAACTGCAGTCCAAGGGGAAATTCGTGCGAATCACCCCGGCAGGTCTCAAGGAAAGCCATCCGCACGACGTGCAGATTACGGTCGAGGCCCCCAACTACGCGGCCGGCTAGCGGCGCCTAGCGCGACAGCGGCCACCGCGTATCTGGCAAGTCGTCTGTCTGACCTCGGCTCACCAGATAGGCGCGGAAGCTCTCGGCCCACCGCCGGTGGGCGTCGATCTGCAGGTCGTGTAGGGCGTCGGGAGCGACTTCTCTGACCGACGGGTACCTGCGCGACATCGCGACGAGAAGGTCCAACGTGGCGTCGACGTCAGCGTCAGCAGCATGGAGCCCGTTTGCGTCGACGTCGACTGCGTATTCGCGGCACATGTCCGCGAGCGTGCGCTTGCCCTTTCGCCACTTGTCGAGGTGCCTGTCGAGCACCAGCGGGTCGATAATTGGCCGCACGCCCGCCTGGCCGAGCCGATCGGTGAGCGTGCGTAAGCCATGGCGACGCAATTCCACCTCGATGATCGACAGGTCGTACGAAGCATTGAAGGCAACGACCGGGGTTCCCTGAGCGAGCGCGTCCGTCAGCGCCGTCGCGATTTCGTCAAGGGCAACCTGCGGTGCCGCTCCCTCTGCGCGCGCCCGTTCCGTCGTGATGCCGTGCACGGCGGTCGCGCGCTCCGGAATCTCAATGCCAGGGTTGATCAGCCACGTTCGTTCAACGTGTCCGGCCGCGCCACGGGTCATGACCGCGGCGGTCACAATTCGATCCTCGCGGGTGTTCACCCCAGTCGTTTCAGTGTCGAATCCTACGAGCGTCCCGTCGAGCCAGTTCATGTCCCCAGCCTGACACGGACCACTGACGCGGCCCGCGGGCCACACCGGCGAGGCCGCGCCTCGGGCTAGGCTGGGCGCGTGACTTCTGAGATCGAGATCGGGCGCGGCAAGCGCGGCCGCCGCGCATACTCCTTTGACGACGTCGCGATCGTGCCGTCGCGCCGTACGCGCGACCCTCAGAACGTCTCGCTCGCGTGGCAGATCGACGCGTTCCACTTCGCGATTCCCGTGCTCGCGGCTCCGATGGATTCCGTGATGAGCCCCGCGACCGCTATTGCGCTCGGTCGCCACGGCGGGCTTGGCGTCCTTGATCTCGAAGGACTATGGACCCGTTACGAAGACCCATCGATCCTGCTGAGTGAGATCTCGCAACTTGCACCGGCAGACGCGACGGCGCGGATGCAGGAGATTTACCGCGAGCCCATCAAGGACCACTTGATTACGGCGCTGATTCAGCAGGTGCGCGCGGCAGGTGTCACGGTCGCTGGTGCACTGAGCCCCCAGCTCACGCAGGAGCACTATTCGACGGTTCTCAGCGCAGGGGTAGACCTCTTCGTCATCCGGGGAACGACGGTGAGCGCGGAACATGTGTCTGCCGAGGCCGAGCCGCTTAATCTCAAGCGTTTCATCTACGAGCTTGACGTGCCCGTGATCGTCGGCGGGGCTTCGACGTACCAAGCGTCGCTTCACCTCATGCGTACGGGAGCGGCGGGAGTCCTCGTCGGCTTCGGTGGAGGTGCGGCGCACACCACCCGCACGACGCTCGGCATTCACGCGCCGATGGCAACCGCGGTCGCGGATGCGGCGGCGGCGCGTCGCGACTACCTCGACGAATCCGGCGGGCGCTACGTGCACGTCATCGCTGACGGCGGCCTTGGCCGCAGCGGCGACATGGTGAAGGCGATCGCGTGCGGCGCGGACGCTGTCATGGTCGGCGCCGCGCTCGCGCGAGCCGCTGAAGCTCCGGGCGGCGGCTATCACTGGGGCCCAGAGGCGCACCACCCAGAGCTTCCGCGCGGCGAGCGCGTGCACGTCGGCACTGTTGGCGGCCTCGACGAGATCCTCTTCGGCCCGAGCGCGCGAGCAGACGGTACGACGAACCTGATGGGCGCCCTGCGCCGATCGATGGCGACAACCGGCTACTCGGACCTCAAGGAGTTCCAGCGGGTCGACGTCGTCGTGAGCCCCTACCAAGCTCAGTAGCCGCGCGAGACCGCGATTCCCGGTGTGTCGCGCGCGGTCAGCGGTGGGTTTGTTCCGAGCCCGCGAGACGCTGTGCGAGATAGATCGGCACGATGGACACCGCCACCAGCACCACGGCGATCACCGCCACGATCGGTGCTTGGTTGGGTCTAAACATGTTGTTGAGGATAAAGATTGGCAGAGTTGTCACGCCTGACCCGGCCGTGAACGTGGTGACGATGATTTCGTCGAAGCTCAGCGCGAAGGCAAGCAGGGCGCCCGCGAGGAGCGCCGAGCGCAGCTGCGGGAACGTGACAAGGCGGAACGTCGTCCAGATCCCCGCGCCAAGATCCGCCGACGCTTCCTCAAGATTCACGCCGGTGCGTCGAAGCCTCGCGATGACATTGTTGAAGACGGTCACGATACAAAACGTCGAGTGCGCGATCACGATCGTCCACAGTGAGAGCGGCACTCCGAGAATCGTGCGGAAGAAGTTGTTGAGCGCGATACCGGTGATAATGCCGGGGAGGGCGATCGGCAACACGATGAGAAGTGAAATCGCCTGTCGGCCGAAGAACGCGAAACGCTGCAGGGCGAATGACAGCAACGTGCCGAGGATGAGTGCCACGGTCGTGGAGATCATCGCGATGACGAGGCTCGTGCCGACCGCGCTGCGAGCACCTTCGCTCTCAAACGCCCGGCCCCACCATTCGAGGGTGAAGGCGGGCGGTGGCCACGACAGCGAGGTTGACGTGGAGAACGAATTCACCAGCACCACGAGCAGTGGCA
>JAHEMW010000077.1 GCA_024643505.1 Demequinaceae bacterium | reverse complement strand
GCGGCGTAGCGTGAAGGGGACTATCGGCGCTCACAGAAGGGCCAGACCATGCGCACCTACGTCATCACCGGAGCAGCCTCCGGAATCGGCAAGACCACCGCGCAACTCCTCCGGGAACGCGAACACACGGTCATTGGCGTGGATCTTCACGACACGGAGGTCACGGCTGACCTCTCGAACCCCGTTGGTCGCGCATCCATGGTCGCCGACGTTGCCGCCGCGTCGGGCGGGCACATCGACGCCATCGTCGCGTGCGCGGGCCTCGCGTCACCGACAGTTGCGACGGCTAGGGTCAACTTCTTCGGTGCGGTCGCGACCCTTGACGGCTTGCGACCGCTGCTCACAGGCTCGTCCGCTCCGCGTGCCGTGGTCATCTCCTCGATGGCATCCCTCTTTCCGCCCGACGACGAGTTGCTGCATCTGTTCCTTGATGGCGATGAGGACGGCGCTGCAGCGAGAGCGGAAGTCCTGGCGGGCGACGAGAACCTGTCTGGCCTCATCTACGGAACCGCCAAGCGCGCTCTCGCGCTGTGGGTGCGGCGGCACGCGGCCCTACCGGAATGGGCAGGCGAGGGCATTCCGCTGAATGCGGTCGCTCCGGGAATCATCGACACCCCGATGGTCGCGGATTTCCTCGCCACCGAGGAGGCGAAGCAAGCGGTGCTCCAGCAAGTGCCCATGCCGCTCAACGGAATCGCGCAGCCCATCGTCGTGGCGAGGCTACTGTCGTGGCTCACGAGTGAGGAGAACACTCACCTGTGTGGCCAGGTGGTCTTCGTGGACGGCGGATCGGACGTCATGATACGCGGCGAAAGCACCTGGTAAGCGGCCGTTATTCGCGACGCGTGCGCCCGGCGGGAGCGTGCGCGTCGCGCGTGCGTCAGGCCTGCGCCAGGCGGGCGGCGACCAGTTCGGCGATCTGCACGGCGTTGAGCGCGGCGCCCTTGCGGAGGTTGTCTCCGGAGACGAAGAACACGAGGCCGCGGTCGTCGTCTCGCGAGCCGTCGCGGCGAATGCGTCCAACAAGCGAGTCGTCACCGCCGGCGGATTTCAGCGGCGTCGGGATCTCATCGACGCGCACGCCCGGCGCCGCCGCAAGGATGTCGTAAGCGCGGGTGGGCGTGATGTCTCGCTCGAATTCGGCCGTAATGGACAACGAGTGCCCCGTGAACACCGGAACCCGGACGCACGTGCCACTCACCCGCAACTGCGGCAGGCCGAGGATCTTGCGGGACTCGAAGCGGAGCTTTTGCTCCTCGTCCGTTTCGTTCGATCCGTCATCCACGATCGAGCCGGCCATCGGTAGCACGTTGAACGCGATCGGCGCGACGTACTTCACGGGCGCGGGAAATTCCACTGCGGCGCCGTCGTGGGCAAGCGCGGTGGCGGACCCGTGGACGGCTTCGATCTGCGACGAGAGCTCCTCGACACCCGCGAGCCCGGACCCTGATACCGCCTGATACGTCGACACGATGAGGCGCGTGAGACCCGCCTCGTCATGCAGCGCCTTGAGGACCGGCATTGCGGCCATGGTGGTGCAATTTGGATTGGCGACGATTCCGAGGGGCATGTCGCCTAGCGCCTCAGGGTTGACTTCAGAAACCACCAGCGGCACGCGCGGGTCCTTGCGCCAGCCGGACGAGTTGTCGATGACCGTCGCGCCGGCAGCGGCGAACAGCGGCGCGTACTGCTTGGACGCGGTTGCTCCCGCACTGAAGAGCGCGATGTCGATGCCTTCGTAGTCGCCGCCCGCGACGTCCTCGACGGTGACGTTGGCTCCCGCGTGGACGAGAACGGTGCCGGCGGAGCGCGCGGAGGCGAACAGCCGAACATTGGCGTCAGGAAAGCGCTCCTCGACCAGCCGACGCATCACGGTGCCGACCTGACCAGTCGCGCCAACAATCGCGATTCGTACGGTCATCGCCCTGACCCTCCGTAAACGACGGCCTCGCCCTCGAGGCTGTCGAGTTCGAACGCGGTGTGGACGGCACGCACGGCGTCGTCCACCTTGTCTGCCCGGGTGATCACCGAAATGCGAATGTCGGACGTCGAAATCATCTCGATGTTGACGCCCGCGTCGCGCATGGCACCAAAGAAGAGTGCGCTCACGCCCGAGTTTGACCGCATGCCGGCGCCAACGAGAGAGATCTTGCCGATCGACACGTCGGTCCGGAGTTCTTGGTAACCGATGCCGTCGGCGTCGGACTGGATCGCCGAGATCGCGTCGTCGAGTCGGGTAGCCGGAAGCGTGAAGGAGATGTCGGTGAGCCCAGTCTCGGTCGCGGAGACGTTCTGAACGATCATGTCGATGTTGATGTCCGCGCGCGCCACGGACTCGAACAGACGGGCGGCGGTTCCGGGCACGTCTGGCAGGCCGATGACCGTCACCTTCGCCTCGGAACGGTCGTGCGCGACGCCTGCGATGATCGGTTCTTCCATGGTCTCTCCCTCGACAGTGTCTCCTACGACCCACGTCCCCTCAAGCCCGGAGAACGATGACCGCACGTGAATGGGCACGTTGTACCGACGCGCGTACTCGACGCACCGAGGCATCAGCACTTTTGCACCAGAGGCGGCGAGGTCCATCATCTCGTCGTAGGTAATGCGCGCCAACTTCCGCGCCGCGGGCACGATGCGGGGATCGGCCGTGAAGACGCCGTCGACGTCGGTATAGATCTCGCAGACATCCGCGCCGAGCGCCGCCGCCAGCGCGACGGCGGTCGTGTCCGAGCCACCGCGTCCGAGTGTGGTCACGTCCTGCGACTCAGGGTGGAGGCCCTGGAAACCGGCGACGATCGCCACCTTGCCCTGCGCGATCGCCTTCTGGAGGCGGCCCGGGGCGACGTCGATGATCCGCGCGCGCCCGTGATGCTCCGTCGTGATCACACCCGCCTGTGGTCCGGTGAACGCCTGGGCGGGCACTCCCTCGCTCCCGATCGCCATGGCGAGGAGCGCCATCGCGATGCGCTCGCCCGCGGTCAGCAGGATGTCCATTTCGCGAGCGTCCGGCGCGGCACTCACGGAGGTCGCGAGTTCGATGAGGTCGTCCGTGGTGTCGCCCATGGCTGACACGGTTACGACAACGTCGTTTCCGGCCCGTGCGGTCTCTGCGACGCGATGCGCGACGCGCCTGAGCGCGGCAGCATCCGCGACGGACGATCCGCCGTACTTCTGGACCACGAGAGGCAAGGTGAGGCTCCACGGAAATATCGGGGTGGCGCGCCGCAAGGCGCGGTCACTCATTCTAGGGCGTCGGACGGCGCGCCCGACGTCCTAGCGTCACCCGGTAGTCGCTCTGCTAAGCCCGCTCGACCCATCGGCGCAGGTGAGCGCATTCGGTGGCGAGCGTATCTGGGCTGGCGGTCGCGACGGAGACGATGAGGGCGCCCTCGAGCCCCGCGAGCAGGTGCGTGGCGCGAGCACGGGCCGCGGGCGCCGCGTAGCCGATCTCAGCGAAGCGAGCGGCAGTCCACGCGAGCACGTCCTCGGCGAATGCTGCCGCGGCATCGCGAACCGCGTCGCCCGCACGTCCTGCTTCTCTCGCGAGATCCGCGGGAGTCAGCGCCGGAGACGTCTCGAACCAGTCGACCAGTCGCGTGAGTGCAGCGCGAGCGTCGCCCTGTGTCGCCCACTCCTCGAGCAGGATGCCTACCGCAGCGCGTCGCGATTCAACCGCCGCGATCTGCATGTCTTCCTTGGTACGGAAGTGGTAGTAGACCCCGCCGGCGGGAACGTCCGCTGCGGCGGCCGCGTCGGCAATCGCGAATCCGGTCAGCCCATGGCGTTGCGCGAGCTCCACGCTCGCCCGGGTGAGTCGTGCCTTCTTGTCGTCGCGTGCCATGGATTCTCCCTTACCTCACGTGTTTACAGTAGGTTAACTCACTTTGCGCGCCGATGTGAGGTGACTCGCGCACGGGCGGAGGGCGGCGCGCCGCCGTGCCAAGCGGCCTACGCTTGTGCCATGTCGCATGATCGCGCACTCGCCGTGCCCACCGTCACGACGGACCGAGGGCGCGTGCGGGGGCTGTGGCGCGATCACCGCAGTGCAGATGGAACCGTGAGTCGAGCGGCGATCTTCTTGGGGATCCCATACGCGGCGAGCCCGGTCGGCGACGCGCGCTTCGACGCGCCTCGCCCGCCAAACCGTTGGGACGGCGTGCGACCCGCGGTGAGCTACGGACCGACCCCTCAGCGGAACTCGCCCTTCATGGTCGCGACCATTCCGGAACCGTCGGTGCCGGGTGAATCGACCCTCTCGGTGAATGTGACGACCCCCGACCCATCCCCAGGAGCTGCGTTACCCGTTCTCGTGTACATCCATGGCGGCGGGTTCATCGGCGGCTCTGCCGCGAGTCCTTGGTACGGCGGTCAAGCGTTCGCGCGTGACGGAGTCGTCACCGTGTCGATGTCGTACCGGCTCGCGACGGAGGGATTCCTGTGGATCGACGGCGCGGTCAACAACCGCGGGGTACGTGACTGGCTCGCAGGCCTCGAATGGGTCCAGCGCAACATCGCGGCCTTCGGTGGCGACCCAACGCGCGTCACCATCGCCGGGCAAAGTGCCGGTGGTTCCGCCGTGATGCGCCTCCTCGCGATGCCAGCTGCGCAGCCGTTGTTCACGTCGGTTCTCGCCCTGTCTCCGGCCGACGCGACGGAGACCGTCGAGCGTGCCAGATCGCTCGCGCGTCGGATTGCGGAGCGGGCGGGTGTCTCGGCAGATGCTGTGGGGTTCGCCGCCGTCGATGAGCGTCGGCTATTCGACGCGAGGGTCGCCGGCTCAGAACCGAGCTCGCCCGATCCGCTCGTCGCACTAATCGCAGACGCGCCGGGGATGCTTGCCCTCACGCCGGTGATCGACGGAGACGTGATTCTCGAGTCCGTTGAGGACGCGTTGAGGGCGGGAGTCGGCGCGGACAAAGCTCTCCTCATCGGCTCCACTGCGCACGAGTTCAACGACGTCGCCGCGAGCATCATGGACCTTGCGGCGCAATGCGACCCGATCGACGTGCTGCGGCGCGCGGGGCTCCCGGCCGGACTCGCGGAGGCGATGGTTGCGCGGGACGCGCACGGTGGCGCGGTCGCGGCGATCGCACAGGCATATTCGGACGTCATTTTCCGTCGCTGCGTGCCCGGATGGGCGTTGGCGCGGACGGCAGGCCCGGGGCGCTCGTGGGCGTACGACTTCCGCTGGACGTCTCGCGCAGCACACCTGTCGGGCGCGCTTCACTGCCTTGACTTGCCGTTCGGCTTCGACATTCTCGCGCGCGACGACGCGCGGCGCGTGACCGGCCAGGCGCCGCAAGGACTCGCCGACGCCGTGCACAACGACTGGCTCTCCCTCGTGCGCGACGGTCGCGTCGACGCACGCGAATTCGTCAACGAACGCGCAACTGTCATCTACCTCGACGACGGGTCGCGCGCCGTCGCGACCGGCTATGCCCTCGAAGGGGACGTGTGGGAAGCGACGCGCGCCTAGGTCGCTAACGATCGGCGGGTTGCCTGCTCGCTCACGGGCATACGCTGAGCCCATGGATACTGTCGCCTCGGCGTTCGCGCTCGAAGGGCACGGGTTGCGCCGCTCGTTCGGAGACGTCCATGCCGTCGACGATGCGAGCATTGAGCTTGAGCGCGGTCGCGTTACCGCGCTCATCGGGCCGAACGGCTGCGGCAAGACCACGCTGATGCTCATGCTCGTCGGACTCCTGCGCCCGCACGCCGGTACGGTGATGATCGACGGAATCGATCCCGGCAGCGATGGCGCGGGCGCTCGTGCACGCGTTGGGTGGATGCCGGACATGCTCGGCACCTGGGACTCGCTCACCTGCGAAGAGACTCTCGTGACCTTCGGCCGCGCGTACGGCGCCAACGCGAGCGACGCGGCTGCCCGCGCTTCCGAACTTCTGCGCCGTGTTCACCTGTCGGAATACGCCTCCCAGCCTTCGCGAGTCCTTTCCCGCGGCCAGAAGCAGCGACTCTCCCTTGCGCGCTCGCTCGTGCATGACCCGCAGGTACTCATCCTCGACGAACCGGCGTCCGGTCTCGATCCCCGATCGCGAGTCGATCTCCGAGAACTCGTGCGCTCGCTCGCTGCTGACGGCAAGTCCGTGCTGATCTCGTCCCACGTGTTGAGCGAGCTCGACGAGATGGTCGACGACGCGGTGTTTATGCAAGCCGGTCGCACCCTCGGCAGCGACGCGGCTGCGCTCGTCACTGCCGCGCGTCAGCGCTGGAAAGTAGTGGCGCTTGCTGGGGAAGATATCCACTCTGCGCTCGCGAATCTTTCGCGCGATTGGAGTCCAGACGCGACCGCGATCGCGGATACGTCACGCGCGAACGTTCAAGTAGTGGATGCGGCCGACGCTGCCGCGCTGCTGGCCGCGCTCGTCGCCGATGGCTCGCGCATTAGCGCGTTCGGTCCCGTCGGGAGCGCGCTCGAGTCCGCATACCTGTCGATGGAAGGTGAGCGGAAATGACGGCGACCGAAGCAGGACCCACGCAGCGCGCCACGCGCTCAGGGCCGTGGCGCATCCGGTGGCATGGCGTCGCGCTTGTCGCAGGGCTAGAGCTGAAGCAGCGCGTGCGATCCACGAAATGGAAGTGGGCGCTCGGAGTGTTCTTCCTGATTGTCGGCGCCGTCACCGCGCTGATCATCTCGACATACAACCGCAATAACTTCGGTGGCGGTCCCGGCGACGTCGTCTTTGGCGTCGTGCTGTTCTTCGTGCTGTTTCTCGGGCTTGTGGTCTCACCGACTCTTAGCGCCACATCGATCAACGGGGATTCGAACGACGGCACGCTCGCGCCGCTGCAGGTCACCCCGCTCAGCGCCGCCGACATTGTGGTGGGCAAGCTTCTCGCGGCGTGGGTCGCATCGCTCGCGTTCGTGGTCGTCGCGCTGCCCTTCGTGATCTGGAGCTACATCGTCTCCGAGGCTCCGGTTGGCGCTGTCCTCACGACCGTGATGGTCGTCGCGCTCGAGCTGCTCGTGGTGTGCGCGCTTGGGATGGGGTGGTCGGCGCTCACGGCCAGAACCTCGGCTTCCGCGGTCCTCACGTATGTCTCTGTCGCCTCCTTGACGTTCCTGACGCTGGTGTTTTTCGGTCTCACCTACGCCTTGGTTTCGGACACCGCGACCGTTCGGTACTACCAGCCCAATTGGGACGAGCAGACGGGCGAGCTAGCGAGCCCCGGGTGCACGTATATCGAGTCGCAAGAACAAGTGGCTCACACCGAGCGGACCTGGTGGCTGCTCGCCCTCAATCCGTTCGTGATCGTGGCAGACGCGGCGCCCAGCAACCAAGACATCGTCACCGAGCGGTACCCCGATCAGACGATGCTCGGGTCGATCAAGTACGCGGTGCGCGGCGCTCGGCTCGGACCGGAACTCGTGCATAACTACTGCGACACCGGTACGGGTACGACGCCGCTGCTGCCAGAGGAGCAGGCGCGTCGCGAACAGCTCGCTGGACTCGGCGCTGTGTGGCCGTGGGGGCTCCTCGCGCACGGCGTTCTTGCCTGCGGTGCACTGTATGTTGCCGTTCGTCGAGTCGCCGTGCCTCACGGCGAACTCGCCACCGGCACGCGCATCGCTTAACGGAATACCGAGGGCTCCGCGAGTCCCAGGAGCGCTGAGGCCGGTTCCCACACCAGCGACGTGTCGTCATGCCACTTCTTCAGCAGCGCGTTCGTCGATAGGGCGAACCCCACGCCGGCGTCTGGCAGTAGCCCGATCAATGTGAAGCTGTGCAGATCGGAACCGCTGTGCCACACGAGACGCCCGCCACCGAAGTCGGGCGCGCTCGCCTCGATGTGCCACCCGAGTGCGTACTGTCCACCGCGATACGGGTCCATTGGACCGCCGACGGGCGAGTATTGCCTCGCCATCGACTCCTCAGATAGGACCCCAGGGTTTGCTCCGCCACCATCAAGAGCAGCGAGTTGCGCCAGGTGGAACATGCCGTGCTGCGCCAGTCCGTCAAGCGACACGTGGACGTCCCCTGCCGGGCGCATGAGCTCGAGGTCGAGGCCGCGCTTGCCGATCCTGACGTCCATGAATCCCCCCGTGAGGGGCTTCGGCCAGTGCCCCCACGGCGCGGGCCCAAACCACTCTGGCCGACCGAAGCCGAGCGAATCGATCCCAACGGGACGCGCGACCTCGGCCAGCAACGAGTCCTGCCACGACTGCCCAGTGCGGTGGGCCGCGATGAGGCCAGCGATCCCGTATCCCGAATTGGAGTAGCGGTAGTCGCCGTGGGTGCCAAGGTCGCTCGTGAG
>JAHEMW010000076.1 GCA_024643505.1 Demequinaceae bacterium | reverse complement strand
ATGCGCTGCAAGGCGGCGTACCGATCCTGTCGATGATCACATCGTTTCAGGTGAAGCAGGACGGTCCCGAGCATTCGGTCACCATGCCAGAGGTGCCCGGCCCAGAAACGGTGGCATCGGGAGTCGACATCCTCGCCCCGTACGTCGGCCACCCCAACGCCGACTTTTGGCTCACGCTTGCGCCGTTCGACGTTCGGCACGTCGAGGGGTCGGTGTTCGTCCTGCCTGACGCTCGCCCCAAGCCGTACCAGACGGCGTGGATGCGAGTGCGCCGCCCAATCGACGTGAGCGAGTTGACGCATCGGGCGCTGCTTGCGTTCGGGTGTGATCAGGTGATGCTTGAGCCGCTGCTGCGACGTCACGGGGCCTCGTGGAGCTCGCCGGGGATGGCGTACGCGAGCCTCGACCACGCCATGTGGTGGCACCGACCTGCGCGCGCCGACGAGTGGCTGCTGTTTGTCCAGGACGCGCCAACGGCGCAGGGCGGACGTGGCCTCACGGGAACGTGGATCTTCTCCGAGGACGGGCGGCTCGTCGCGTCGGCATCCCAGGAGGGGATGCTTCACCTGCCCTAGTTGCGGGTCAGTTTGCGATACGTGACGCGGTGCGGGCGGGCGGCCTCGGCCCCCAGACGCTCGACCTTGTTCGCCTCGTACGAGGCGAAGTTGCCCTCAAACCAGTACCACGCGGCCGGATTCTCGGCGTTGCCCTCGTAGGCGAGAATGTGCGTGGCGACGCGGTCGAGGAACCAGCGGTCGTGGCTCACGACGACTGCGCATCCCGGGAATTCCAGGAGAGCGTTTTCAAGGGAGCCGAGCGTCTCGACGTCAAGGTCGTTGGTGGGCTCGTCCAGCAGCAGCACATTGCCACCCTCCTTGAGGGTGAGCGCAAGGTTGAGCCGGTTGCGCTCCCCTCCCGACAGCACCCCAGCCGCTTTCTGCTGGTCGGGGCCCTTGAAGCCGAACGCTGAGACATAGGCGCGCGAGGGCATCTCGACGTTGCCGACCTTGATGTAGTCGAGGCCGTCAGACACGACCTCCCACAGGCTCTTCTTGGGGTCGATGCCGCCACGGGACTGGTCGACATACGACAGTTTCACTGTCTCGCCGATCTTCAGGGCGCCTCCGTCGAGCGGCTCGAGCCCAACGATCGACTTGAACAAGGTGGTCTTGCCCACACCGTTCGGACCGATCACGCCGACGATGCCGTTGCGCGGGAGAGTGAATGACAGCCCGTCGATGAGGGTGCGGTCGCCGAAGCCCTTCTTCAGCTTCGTCGCCTCGAGTACGAGGCTGCCTAGCCGCGGGCCCGGAGGAATCTGAATCTCTTCGAAGTCCAACTTCCGGGTCTTCTCGGCCTCCGCTGCCATCTCTTCGTAGCGGCCGAGGCGCGCCTTCGACTTCGTCTGCCGGCCCTTGGCGTTCTGACGCACCCAGTCGAGTTCGTCCTTGAGTCGCTTTTGCAGCTTCTGATCCTTCTTCCCCTGCACGGTGAGGCGCTCGGCCTTCTTCTCGAGGTACGTCGAGTAGTTGCCCTCGTACGGGTACGCGCGGCCGCGGTCGAGCTCAAGAATCCATTCCGCAACGTTGTCCAGGAAGTAGCGGTCGTGAGTGACCGCGAGCACGGCTCCCGCGTACTTCGAGAGGTGCTGCTCCAGCCACAAGACAGACTCGGCGTCCAGGTGGTTCGTCGGCTCGTCGAGCAGGAGAAGGTCGGGCTTTTCGAGCAGTAGTTTGCACAGCGCGACGCGCCGGCGCTCGCCACCGGAAAGCGTCGTGACGTCGGCGTCCGGCGGCGGGCAGCGCAGGGCGTCCATCGCCTGCTCGAGCTGATTGTCAAGGTCCCAGGCGTCGGCGTGGTCGAGGTCGTCTTGCAGGGCGCCCATTTCCGCCAGCAACGTGTCGTAGTCCGCGTCAGGATTGGCCATCTCTTCCGAAATCTCGTTGAAGCGATCGAGCTTGGCCTTAATCACCGCTACGCCCTCTTCGACGTTGCCGAGCACCGTTTTCGCTTCGTTGAGAGGAGGCTCCTGCATGAGCATTCCGACGCTGTAACCGGGGCTCAGTCGCGCCTCGCCATTCGACGGCTGGTCAAGGCCCGCCATGATCTTCAGCACCGACGACTTTCCCGCGCCGTTCGGGCCAACGACGCCGATCTTCGCGCCCGGGTAGAAGGCAAGCGTCACCTCGTCGAGGATGACCTTGTCGCCGTGCGCCTTGCGCGCCTTGTGCATGGTGTAAATGAACTCAGCCACGTGCGCTCCAAGTGTTGGGGGCGCGGGCGCGCCGACAACCAAAAAATGCCGTGTCCAACCCTACGCGCTCGCAGAGGCGGGTTCGTCCGCTGCAGTCCACGACCGACCGGTCTCCGGATCGCGCGGCTCTTCCTCGTGACCGGCCTCACTCGGCGCAGCCGTAGCAGGGTCATCGCCGACCGCATCGTCAGCCACAGCGCGACGGAAGGTCGCGATGCCGCGGGTGAGGTCATGGCCCACGCTGGTGGCGTCGATCACGAGGTCGGTTCGCGTACCGGCGTCCGCCTGCCACTCGGATGTACGGAACCGCCCGGTCACGGTCACCGGCTGCCCTTTACGCACCGAGTCCGCGACGGTGAGCGCCGCGGACCGGAAGGTGCGGACGGTGAACCACTCGGTCTTCCCGTCGACCCACTCCGACGCCGTTCGGTCAAAATACCGCGAGGTCGAAGCGAGCCGGAACACCGTCATCTTGGTTCCGGTGGGGCCGACGTGCACCGTCGCGTCGGTCGCCGCCCATCCGCTCACAGTCATGGTCAGGTCATTCATACGTCCCCCTTGTGGCAACCGCACCATGCGGTTCGCTCTCCAGGCTCGGCGACAACCGTGAGTGACGCGGCGCGGCGCGGCGAATGGTTGATATCGCAAGCACCGCTGGGGATCGTGGACGAGAGTTAGCGACGGGAGCGCGGCGCAGGCGGCGACGACGACAGCTCCGTCAACTCGTCGAGATTGCGATAGGCCTGGTGAATGAGTTCGGTCGGCTCGGCGACGAGCGGCTCGACGACCGCTCGAATCACCATGCGCACCATGTCGCGCACATCCTTGTCCGCGGCGTTTGCTCGCGACGACCGCGTCACCCACGAGGTGAAGCCTGATCGAGGTTCTGGCTCGGGAATGGTGAGCGTCCGCAAGGCCGCGTTGATTTCGTCGGCGAGCGCGTCGGCCGGCGCTACCGCGTCGCGCACGACGCGGTGCCACGTCACCGGCAAGCCGTGTGTCGCGGCGTCAATCCAATCGAGTCGTTCGCGCTCCACATCCTCCACGCGCAAGCCCGGAAGCGCTGGAACCTTCGCCGCCTTGCCGGCCGCCCTGCGGGCCGTCGCCTCCGCCACCGCATCAACTCCGGCGGCTCGCGCAAGGGTCGTCACCATTTCGAGGACGTCGGGCATCGCCGGCTCGGACTCGCGTGCGAGCGCACGCTCAAGCGCACGCCCCGCCGCAACGAGATCGGCGCGGACCGCTTCCGCGGCGATGGTGCGCGCCTGCGCCGCGCCCGCTATCTCGGCGCGCAGTACCTCGATACCGTGACCGGTCTTCGCGCTGATGGGCAGAACCGGCACGTCGGGCAAGCCGTCGTCAACGAGAATGCGCTGCAAATCGAGCACCACCTGCCAACCCTGCTCGTGCGAAAGTCGATCAATGTGGTTGAGCACGACCAGAGACGGGCGCCCCTGCGACGCCGCGATGGCCACGTACTCCGCGTGGAGGGCGTTGTCCGCATATTTTTGGGGATCCATCACCCAAATCAAGAGATCCGCCATGGGGACGACGCGGCTCACGATGTGCCGGTGCTCTGGGTACACAGAGTCGTGGTCCGGCAGGTCAATGAGCACGAGCCCCGCGAACTCGGACTGATCCTGCGCGTCAAGCAAACTGTCGCGCTTCATCCGGCGGTTCGGCGCGACACCCAACCAATCGAGCAGCGCGGTCGCATGGTCGCCCCACGTGGCGGCGCTCATCTCCGTCGTCGTGGGGCGCGATATCCCTGGAACCGCGAAATCGCGACCGACGATCGCGTTGAAGAGACTTGATTTGCCGGAGCCGGTGCCGCCGGCGAACGCGATGACGGTGTGGTCGACGCCGAGGCCGAGGCGCTCCTCGCTGCGCTCAATCGCGCTCAGGACCTCAGCCCGCACTGATGGCGCGATGGCGTCTCCGGACCACTCCATGGCAGAACGTAAACGCGCGGCCCGCTGACGCAGCACCGTGGTGTCGTCCGGCGGCGTCAACATCTGAAACGACGGACTCACAGAAGGCCGCGCAATTCCGCCCGGCGAAGCCGAACCTGAGACGAGGCGTCGGGCGCGAGCGACGGCGCGTCAATGGGTTTCATCACATCGAGCGCCTCCCGATTAATGCAGTAGCGTCGCGCGGCCTCGAGTTCCGCGTGCGCGGCCGCGATCGGCTCGGCCATGGACGGCGCAAGCAGGATCGCGAGGGCGGTGTGGGCGTCCTCGATGCCGAGTGCGGCGGACGCGAGCATCGTTCGCAGCCCTTCCTCGCCGACGAGTTCCGCTGCCCTCGTCGCACCCTGCAATTCGTTGATGATCTCCCCGCAACGCCCGATCCACGCCCGCGCGGCGTCCTTCGCGGCGCGCTCGCGCATCTCGCGCGCGTCCCGAGGGTCGCGCTGCGAAGCAAGCCACGGTCCGGGGCCGCCGTCCTTATCGGTGAGCGCGGCAACCATCGCATCCGACGCCACCGCCGCGACGTACGTGAGCGTCGATTCAAGCGCGGACACGATCTCCCGCTCGATGGTGTAGAGGATCTCGTCACGTGCCTCTCGCGCCACGCGCCGCTTGCCCCACGGCGTGTTTCGAAGTTTGAATAGCGCGCCGCCGTCGGCCGTGGCCGTTTCCCAGTGCGTCGACGCCGCACCAGATGGGATCGACGCATGCCACTCGTCGTCCGCATTGAGCGCGTCGGCAGCGCAGCGCCGCACGACCGCACGTACGTCCTTCGCCGCCCACGACTGTTCGTCCATGTACTCGGCGAGGCGCTCGAGCCACTCCTTGAGCGACTCAGCCGCGCCAAACAGCGTGCGCTCAACGATCGCCGCGGCCGACGACGATGCGACCGAGTCGAGCCACCGGCCGAGGCCGCCGACGACGTCGTGCGGAACATCGCCACGAGACGCGGTGTCCTCCGGAATGACGAAGAGCGGAAGGTTGTCGAGACCTTCCGCCGCGAGGCGCCCCACCAACTCCCGGCGCACGTGCGCGGCGGTATCGACCGTGACGCGGTTGAGAACCACGGCGATCGCCGCTCCGCGCTCCGCCCCTCTGCGCAGGGCTTCCCACGGGATCGAGTCGCCGTACCGCGCGGGCGTCGTCATGAAGATCCACAAGTCCGCGGCCTCGAGCAACAGCAAGGCCACTTGGCGATTGTCGGCGCGGATCGAGTCGATATCCGGGGAGTCCACAATCGCAAGGCCACGCGGAACCGCCTCCGTCGCAACCACGTTCGCGAGCTGGGCGATGTCTGTCAGCACGTGTGTGTCGAGGGGATGGTGGAACAGGTGAGGCACTTTCGTCGTTGGGCGCAGCACGCCGGAGGGCGTGAGCTGCTCGCCGAGCAGCGCGTTGACGACCGTCGACTTGCCGGCACCCGTTGACCCGCCGACCACGACGATCGCGGGCGACGCCTGCTCCCGCACACGCGGAATGAGGTGGTGGTCAAGTTGATCGAGGATGGTGCGCACCAGGTCGCGAGCGTCGGTCTGGGTGGCGGTCGGAATGGGAAACTCCACATGGCCGACGACCGTGCGAGTGTCGACGAGGGCGTCGAGGAGGGCGCCGGGGTACGACCACGTCTTGATCGGTCGCATACTCATGCCGGTGCGTTCCCTCCTGACAGCGCAGGGTTCAGGCTATCGCGAGCGCGGCGCGCCCGGTTTCGCGAAACGCGCCGCTCACGCCGGTAATCTGAGTCCGCGCCCCCGTAGCTCAGCTGGATAGAGCGTCGGACTTCTAATCCGCAGGTCGCAGGTTCGAATCCTGCCGGGGGCACTCGCTGCGGCAGGTCGCGTGAGATCGCGGACGTTGGCACACTTGACTCAATCGGGCTCGCGGACGGGCAGGTGGCCCGCAGCGCTCAATTTTCGGACGAGTGAGCGACGCGTTTGCGGCGCTTCAGGAGGTTCACAGTGTCTTCGACAGCAAGCCAACCCACTGGCGCGCGGCAGGTACCGGTCGCACGCGACACTCCCCTGACGCCGGATTCGTGGAAGACCGCCACGGTCTATCAGATCTACCCGCGCAGCTTCCTCGACTCGAACGGCGACGGAATCGGCGACCTCACGGGTATGACGTCGAAGGTGCCGTACCTGGCCGAACTCGGCATCGACGCAGTGTGGCTGAGCCCGTTCTACCCGTCGGCTTTGGCCGATGGCGGGTATGACGTCGATGACTATCGCAACGTCGCGCCGAACATCGGCACGATGGACGAATTCGACGCACTCGTCGCGGCGCTCCACAGCGCGGGCATCGGCGTGATCGTCGACATCGTGCCGAACCACTCCGGGAGCGGCCACGCCTGGTTCGTCGAGGCGTTGGCCGCCGAGCCGGGCTCGCCCGCGCGCGACCGATACGTGTTCCGCGATGGGCGCGGAGACGCCGGCGAATTGCCACCAAACGACTGGCCAGGCCACTTCGGGCCCAGCTGCTGGACCAGGGTTCCTGATGGCCAGTGGTACATGCACCTGTTCGCCCCGGAGCAGCCCGACTTCAACTGGGACAACGCTGAGGTTCGCGAGGACTTCAAGACCACGTTGCGTTTTTGGGCTGATCACGGCGTCGACGGATTTCGGGTCGACGCCGCCCACGCGGTCGCGAAAGATCTCAATGCCCCCCCGCCCCCACTGTTCTCGCTGCACATGCACGAGCTGCCTGAAGACGGGTCGCACCCCGTGCTCGACCGTGACTCCGTGCACGAGATCTACCGGGAGTGGCAGAAGGTCTTCGCAGAATACGACCCTCCGCTTGTGGCCGTTGCCGAGGCGGTAGCGCCCATCAGTCGGCGTGGCGCCTACGTCGAGAGTCTTGGCCAAGTCTTCAGTTTTGAACTGATTGAGGCGACGTGGGACCCAGCGTGGTTCCGCCGGTCTATCGAAGCGACGATGGCTCTCTCCGAGCGCTCCGGCGGCGTGCCGACGTGGGCGCTCACGAATCACGACTGCCTGCGGGCGGCATCCAAGTACGGACTGCCGCAGGGAGCCGACGTCAACGCGTGGCTCATGTCCGGCGGCATCGAGCCGCGCGAGGATCGAGTGCGAGGTGCGGCTCGCGCCCGAGCGGCGACTCTGCTGATGCTCAGCCTTCCGGGCACCGCATACATCTACCAGGGCGAAGAACTCGGTCTATTCGAGGTGGCGGATCTGCCAACCGACCAGCTGCAGGATCCCTTGTGGAAGCGCTCCGGACATGTGATCAAGGGGCGCGACGGCTGCCGCGTACCCCTTCCGTGGACCAGCAACGGGCCGACGTTCGGCTTCACCACGGGCACGCCGCACCTGCCAATGCCGGAATGGTTCACCACAGTGTCGGAAGAACACGAGGAAGCCGACCCGGCGTCAACCCTTGCCCTGCATCGAAGCGCCCTCGCGATGCGCCGCGACCTCCAGTCGGGGATTTCGATCGAACTGGCGCCCGACGCCGCCGACACCGTCGTTCACGTCGTGCGCGACAACGGCTGGCACTCTGTGACCAATTTCGGCGACGAGACGGTGGAGCTGCCTCGCGGCGAACTCCTGCTGACGAGCGGCCCCCTCGCCGGCGGGAAACTCCCGCCCGACACCACCGCATGGGTGAAAGCCACCTGACACGACGGAATACTCTCCGGGCCCGCGGTCGTTGCTCGGGATAGTCGACCCACGGGAATCTCATGACATCTGCACTGTTCAGTCCGTACACGATCCGATCCGTGACGTTTCGGAATCGGCTGTGGGTCAGCCCCATGTGTCAGTACTCGTGCGAGGAGCGCGACGGCGTGCCGACGGACTGGCACCTCGTGCATTTGGGCTCGTATGCGCGCGGAGGCGCGGGTCTCGTGCTCGCGGAGGCCACCGGCGTCGTGCCGGAGGGCCGAATCTCGCCGTGGTGCACGGGTCTGTGGAACGACGAACAGCGCGACGCCTTTGCTCGCATCGTGCGATTCATCCACTCTCAAGGTGCGGTTGCCGGCATTCAACTCGCCCACGCAGGCCGCAAGGGGTCGACCTACCGGGACTGGACGGGCGCGGGGTCCGTCCCGCTTTCGGACGGCGGCTGGACCA
>JAHEMW010000075.1 GCA_024643505.1 Demequinaceae bacterium | reverse complement strand
CGGTTCCGCCCGCTTCAAGCACCGCGTCGCCATGCTCGAGCGCCTGAGCACGATCATCGGTCACCACGACGCCCTTGCCCGCCGCGAGTCCGTCGTCCTTGACAACATGGGGAGCGCCAAACGCGGTGAGCGCCGCCTCAAGCTCCGTTCGGTCACGGCACACGCGAGCGCCGGCGGTCGGCACCGCGGCCGCCGCCATGATCTCCTTCGCGAACGCCTTGGAGCCCTCAAGCATCGCCGCGCGCGCGCTGGGGCCGAAACACGCGATGCCGGCCCCGCGGACTGCGTCGGCAACGCCGGCCACGAGGGGCGCTTCTGGGCCGACGACGACGAGGCCAACGCCGAGGGAAACGGCGAGCGCCGAGACGGCCGCCGGGTCGATCGCATCAACGGGGTGCAACTGCGCGATCTCGCCGATGCCAGGGTTTCCCGGCGCCGCGTGAAGGTCGCCAACCGCGGGGTCGCGGCTCAACGCACGAACGAGCGCGTGTTCACGCGCTCCGGAGCCGACGACGAGGACATCCACGCGGCGAGTCTACCGACGCTTCGCGCTCACTCCCCGCGCGCGTGGATGAGGTCGTGCCGCACGACGATCTCGTCACGCCCCGGTCCGACGCCGATCGCCGAGATGCGGCAGCCGGACAACTCCTCAAGAGCGAGGACGTATCGCTGTGCCGCCGTAGGCAGCTCCTCGAAGGTGCGCGCCTTCGAAATGTCTTCCGTCCAGCCCTCGAACTCCTCGTAGACGGGCACCGCGTTCGCGAATGCCGCCTGATCCTGCGGTAGATCTTGGTGGCGCACCCCGTCGATGTCGTACGCCACGCACACGGGAATGGTGTCTATGCCTGTGAGGACGTCGAGCTTGGTGAGCACGAAGTCGGTCAGGCCGTTGATGCGCGACGCGTAACGCGCGATGACCGCGTCGTACCAGCCGCACCGCCGGGGACGGCCCGTTGTCGTGCCGTACTCGTGCCCCACGGCACGGAGCCGTTCGCCAAACCCATCGTTGAGCTCGGTGGGCATTGGCCCTTCGCCAACGCGGGTCGTGTACGCCTTGACGATGCCGATGACCGCGTCAATACGCGTGGGGCCGACACCGGATCCCGTGCACGCGCCACCGGCGGTTGCGTTGGACGACGTCACGAACGGGTAGGTGCCGTGATCAACGTCGAGCATCGTGGCCTGGCCGCCCTCGAACAGCACGGTCTCGCCGCGATCCAGCGCCTCGTTCAGCACGAGTGACGTATCGGTGACCATGGGCGCGAGGCGGTCGCGGTAGGCGAGCAGCTGTTCCGCGACCTCGTCGACACGAATGGCACGACGGTTGTACACCTTCACGAGCAGGTGGTTCTTCGCGACGAGCGCGCCCTCGATCTTCTCGCGAAGCACCGACTCATCGAAGAGATCCCCGATGCGGATGCCGAGCCGGTTGATTTTGTCCGCGTACGCGGGGCCGATTCCGCGCCCGGTCGTG
The DNA here is from genome assembly GCA_024643505.1 of Demequinaceae bacterium. GTDB lineage: Bacteria > Actinomycetota > Actinomycetes > Actinomycetales > Demequinaceae > Demequina. Next base: position 6,962 of record JAHEMW010000075.1, on the reverse strand, counting down.
CCGATCTTGCGCTTGCCGAGGAATCTTTCGGTGACGTTATCGAGCGTGCGCGCGTACGGGGCGATCACGTGAGCGGCGTTGGAAACGAGCAGATCCGACGGGTCAACGCCGCGCGCAATGAGCGCGTCGATTTCCTGGAACAGGACGGCCAAGTCAACGACCACGCCGTTGCCAATGACGGGCGTGCAGCCGGGGGTGAGAATGCCGGACGGGAGGAGGTGAAGGGCGAACTTTTGATCCCCGATGACCACGGTGTGGCCGGCGTTGTTTCCGCCGTTGAACTTCACGACGTAGTCGACCCGCGATCCGAGCAGGTCGGTCGCCTTCCCCTTGCCCTCGTCGCCCCATTGGGCTCCGACGATCACTACTGCCGGCATTGCTGCCTCCCCTCGGCCCTCACACGGCCGTAAACGTGCGTCGGCCCCCGCAGTCGGCAACCGCGGGGGCCAGGCGCTCGATGCTTCCCTAGATCTTGTTGCCGACGGAGCCGAGCTGCTGGCAGGCCTCGACGACACGCGCCGCCATGCCCGCCTCGGCGGCCTTGCCCCATGCGCGCGGGTCGTAGGCCTTCTTGTTGCCCCACTCGCCGTCAACCTTGAGGACACCGTCGTAGTTCTTGAACATGTGGTCAACCACCGGGCGCGTGTACGCGTACTGAGTGTCGGTGTCGACATTCATCTTGATGACGCCGTGCGAGACCGCGATCGCGATTTCCTCGGCGGTCGAGCCGGAGCCACCGTGGAACACGAGGTCGAACGGCTTGTCGCGTCCCACCTTCGCGGCCGCGGCAGCCTGGATGTCGCCCAGAATCTCGGGACGAAGCTTGACGGCGCCGGGCTTGTACGCGCCGTGCACGTTGCCGAACGTGAGGGCGGTGAGGTAGCGACCCTTCTCTCCCGCGCCGAGAGCGGCGATGGTCTCAAGACCGTCTTCGGGTGTCGAGTACAACTTGTCGTTGATTTCGGCTGAGTGGCCGTCTTCCTCGCCGCCCACAACGCCAACCTCGATCTCGAGAATCGTGTTCGCGGCCTGCGACAGCTCGAGGAGCTCCGCGGCGAGCGCGAGGTTGTCCGCCATCGGAACGGACGAGCCGTCCCACATGTGCGACTGGAAAATGGGAACTCCCCCGGCCTTCACTCGCTCGGTCGACATGGCGAGCAACGGGCGCAGCCAGCTGTCGACGTACTGCGCGTGGCAGTGGTCCGTGTGCAGCGCGATCGTGACGCCGTAGCTGTCAGCGACCTCGCGGGCGAAGGCGGCGAGCGCGAGCGATCCCACGACCTGGTTCTTCACCATTGCGGCACCCGACGCGTACTGGCCGCCGCCAACCGAAACCTGAATGATGCCGTCTGACTCGGCCTCCGCAAAGCCCTGAATGGCGGCGGTGATGGACGACGACGACGTGATGTTGATCGCGGGGAACGCGTAGCCACCGGACTTGGCGGCGTCGAGCATCGCGTTATACGACTCTGGATTTGCGATGGCCATGCGGGACTCCTGTATTCGAGCGGATGGGACCGTTGTCCATTGTGTCAGAAATCGCCGAGCGCGTCCGGGCCGATTGCCACGCTCTCGGGTCGCCCTCGTTAGGCACGATGACCGCCGGCAATGTCGCCGTGCCGCTCGATCCATGCGTGCATGGTGACGGCGGCAGCGGCCCCCGCGTTGATCGACCGCGTCGATCCGTACTGAGCGATCGCGAGCGTCGCAACCGCGACATCGCGGACGGCGTCCGATAGGCCGACGCTCTCCTGCCCGAACACGAAGACGCATTCCCGCGGCAACGAGTAAGTTTCGAGTGCGACAGCGCCGGGAAGATTGTCGATTCCGATCACCGCGAGTCCAGCGTCGACCGCCCACTGCGCAAACTCGGCGACGGTCGGATGATGGCGGATGTGTTGGTAACGGTCAGTGACCATTGCGCCGCGGCGATTCCAGCGTCGGTTGCCGACGATGTGCACCTCGCTGGCGAGGAAAGCGTTCGCCGTGCGCACGACCGATCCGATGTTGAAGTCGTGTTGCCAGTTCTCGATCGCGACGTGAAACGGGTGCCGTCGCAGATCGAGGTCGGCGACAATCGCATCGTGGCGCCAGTATCGGTAACGGTCGACGACATTGCGAGCGTCGCCGTGCTCAAGCAACTCGGGATCGAGCCTCGCGTCGTCGGGCCACGGGCCGATCCACGGTCCGACGCCGTTCGCGGGACGCTCCCCAAGGTCCGGTTCCATCCACGTAGGCTATCGGCGTGACTATCGCCGGGGCCGTTGGGCTCCTCCCCGCCCTTGGCCCGAGTTGGCTCGATCCCGAGTACCTCATCGAGACGTTTATCGATCGTTGGGGCACGTGGGCGCTCGTCGCGATCTGCGTCATCGTCTTCATCGAGACCGGGCTGCTGTTCCCGTTCTTGCCGGGCGACTCGCTCCTGTTCACCGTCGGATTGTTCATCGGCACGGGCGCCCTCGGGGTTCCTTTGTGGGTTGCCTGCCTCGCGCTTTTCGGCGCGGCCTTCGTGGGTGATCAGGTGGCCTACCTGATTGGCCGCAAGGCGGGGCCGGCTGTCTTCGCGCGCCCGGATTCGCGGTTCTTCAAGCGTGAGTACATCGACAAGACGCACGCGTTCTTCGAGAAGTACGGAGGGCGCGCGATTGTGCTCGGCCGTTTCGTTCCGTTCGTGCGTACCTACATCCCCGTCGCTGCTGGCGTAGGGCGGATGCCCTACTCGCACTTCATCAAGTACAACGCGATCGGCGCCCTCGTCTGGGGAGTCGGCGTAACGGTCTTGGGGTACTGGCTCGGCGGATTCGACGTGGTGAAGAACAACATCGAAGTCGCGCTTGTCCTCATCGTGCTCGTGTCGATGAGCCCAATGGTCGTGGAGTACGTGCGCCACCGCCGCGAATCGGCTGGCTCTTCCGGTGCGGACTCGGCCTCATAACCTCAGGTCGTCGCGTCCGGGCCGCGGGCAAAGACGAACGGCGGGATGAGCGCGACGATCTCGTCGAGGATGCCGACGACGGACTCGATGTCGCTCAGATCACTAAAGCCGGATGCGTAGGTCATGAGCGCGGCCCCCTCAAACACGAAACCTCTGCCAGCGACGTCCGGCTCGAGGAAGCGTTCGATCATTCGGGGCGTCAGGATTGCGTGACCCATGCGCTCGTCCGCACACCACACTTTCCACTGTTGGTTGAACGCGTGCGACTCGACCTCAAGGTCGCGTGCACCCATCGTGGCGAGCAGCCGCAGCAACGCGTTGTCGCTTGTCAGCCTCATGGTTGGCACGGCCGCGGGAAGGTCGATCCATGTGACCTGGAAGCGATGTGTTGTCGACGTGGTCTTGCCGTCGGCGTCGTGTGTCTCCGTGACGTAGGTGTAGGAGAAGGTCTCGAAAGTTCGACCCACGAGGGCGCCCCACACGAGGTCTCGCGCACGCCGCGACTTGCCCAAACCGAACGGGGCGCTCTCGAACTTCTTGACGCGATCCGGCGCCTCGGCAACGTAACCGAGGCCATGCGCTGACACGACAGCTGCGACGGCTTCGCTGCGTCGCATGCCCTCTCGAAAAGCCCTGACGGCGAAGAACACGACCAATACGATCGTCGCGACAAACAGTGCCGGCACCAGGGTTGACATGACTCCGAAGCCAACCACGGTGCGCTCGCTACCGCGCTAGAACTGCACGTTCGGCGCCTGGCGCGCCGCCGGGTCCTCGGTTTCGAAGTATTCGGCCCGCTTGAACCCGAACATGCTGGCGATGATCGCCGACGGAAACTCCTCCGTCTTGATATTGAGGGCGCGCACGTTCGCGTTGTAGAAGCGCCGACCTGCCGCGATGCGGTCCTCGGTGTTGGTGAGCTCCTGCTGCAGCTGAATGAAGTTCTGATTCGCCTTGAGGTCGGGGTACGCCTCCGCCACGGCAAAAAGGCGTCCAAGTGCCTGGGTCAGGACGTTCTCCTGCATCGCCTGCTCCGCCGGCGAGGAGCCGGGCGCGGCGGCGACAGCGCGCGCCTGAGTCACCGCCTCAAAGGTGGCGCGCTCGTGTGACGCATATCCCTTGACCGTTTCAACGAGGTTGGGGATGAGGTCGTGCCTGCGCTGGAGTTCGACGTCGATCTGGCGCCACGCCTCTTGCACAAGGTTGCGCAGCCGCACGAGCGTGTTGTATGCCCCGATCGCCCACGCGACGATGATCACCAGCAGAGCCAGGATCGCGATAATGAACCACTTCATGTGTGCCTCCCTCTCGACGATGCTACCGGGGTGAGCCTGACCTAGCGGCCGCCGCGCGCGTCGTCAGCGCCGTCGCCCTCAGTTCCGATTCCGGTGTATCGGCGCGAATTGAGCACGCCGCCTTGGGTGGCCCAGGCCGGACCGGTCACGGGCGCATCGTCGGCCGCAGGCCCGATGCCATAACCCAATTCCGTGAAGCGTCGCGTCACATGCGCCGGGATTCGCGTCGCGACCGACACCAGCAGATCGAGTCGACGAGCCAGGTCGGAAACGCCAACCCGACCCGCGCTCCACATCATGACCGCTCCGCCCTCGATGCGAATAGCCGCTCCATCGAAGTCGTACGCCATCAGCCGCTCCATCATGCGCGGGTCGATGACGTCCATGGCGTACTTGCGGTCCGCGCTCTTCACGCGCCAACGCCGATTGAAGTCGTACGACTCCATTTCGACATCGACGCCGCCGAGGGCTTGGGCGAGTCGATTGCCGAGACTCTCGGGAACGATGTCGAGGCGCGGGAGGTGCACGTCGAGTTCGACGAGCGTGACCTGATAATCCTGCTCGACGGGCGGGGAGTCCCTGCTCGCCTGCGTCTGGAACAGGTGCGTGAACGTCGAGCACGTCAGCGAGTTATAGGTCCCAGTCAGGATGTCTTCTTGACGCCGCCGCTCGCCCGTGTGGAACGGAAACCCCGCAAAGCGGGTCGTGTACGAGGTTCCGTATGGCGCGTATTTCCATCCGTGCGACAGGGCAAACTGGCGAAACTCTGCTCGGTGTGCACGCACTCGGAACGAGTCCCACACCCAAAAGCCTGCGCCAATGCCGGCGACGGCAACGCCGACTACCCACAGGCCAAGGCCGGAGGTACCCACGGAAAACGCAATGAACGTGAGGAACAGGCCGAACCCAGCGGCGAAGGATCCCAGTCGGCGCGGGGACATTCGAGCCATCGCGCGGACCCTAGCTCAGACCGAGGTCCGCGATCGAGAACAGCGACAGATACGGGAGCCCGGCGTCCTCGACCATTTCGCGGGCGCCGGTGTCGCGATCGACGATCACCGCAACGGCATCGACGATCGCGCCGGCTTCGCGCAGCGCCGCAACCGCGGTAAGCACGGAACCGCCAGTGGTTGACGTGTCCTCAACGGCAACGACGTGCTTGCCTTCAACGTCAGGGCCTTCGATGCGGCGCTGAAGGCCGTGCGCCTTGCTTTCCTTGCGCACCACGAAGGCGTCGAGCGAGAGTCCGCGCGACGCCGCGGCGTGCAAGAGGGCCGTCGCGACGGGATCGGCCCCGAGCGTCAAGCCGCCCACTGCGTCGATGTCGGCTGGGCCGTAGCCGTTGATTTCAAGATGATCGAGGAGCAGATGGCCCACGAGGGGCGCGGCCTCGTGATGCAAAGTGATGCGTCGAAGGTCCACGTAGTACTGCGCCTCGCGCCCGGATGCGAGCGTGATCGTTCCGTGGACAACTGCACGATCGCGAATGAGTTCCGCGAGGCGTTCACGCGGCGTGGCTGCACTCATGCGGGAAGCCTACTCGCGGCCGCGCCGGCGGACGGCCGACGTACGCCGTGTCACCGAACGCGGCACGGACCGTGCGACAACGCCAACCACCCGGTATCGCGCCGACGGCGTGACCACCACCGTGCGGCGACGAAGGCCGGCGAGCGCGGCCGTCACGACGTCCTCTGGGCTGAGCCACGCGGCGGACGGGAACGCATCGTGATAGTGGCTGAGCTCCGGCGAGTCGTGGAAGCGAGTCCGCGTGAGCCCAGGAATCACGACACTGGCGCTCACGCCCGTTCCTGCGAGTGTTCCCGCGAGCGCGTGCGTGAAGTCGAGGAGCCACCGCTTGTGGGCGGCATACGTCGAGTTCGCGAGGTGCGCGGCGACCGACGACACGTTGAGGATTGCTCCGTGTCCCCGCGCCACCATGCCGGGCAGCGCCGCGTGCGCGAGTCGCGCGGGCGCCGTCACCATGACGTCGATCATCGCCTTCTCGGTGGCCCAGTCGTTCGCCAAAAAGGAACGGCCCGACCCATAGCCGGCGTTGTTCACGAGCAGGCTGATCGGCGAGGATGCGTCGGCGAGGCGCGTCGCGACGCGCTCAAGGTCGCTTTCCACCCCAAGGTCCGCCGCGAGCACCTCCACGCTTACGCCCGCGGCCGAGCGGATGGACGTCGCGAGCTCGTCGAGTCTGTCGCGCGAGCGCGCGACAATCACGAGGTCGTGGCGGGCCGTCGCCAGCTGCCACGCGAACTCGGCGCCGAGGCCGGAGGATGCGCCGGTGATTAGGACGGTTGCCATGACCCGAGGCTATCTGCCTCGGCCGGTACCGTTGTTTCATGCGCGTCGCCACCTGGAACGTCAACTCAATCCGAGCGCGTGCGGAACGCGTGGTCGATTGGATGGTTCGAGCCGATGTCGACGTGCTCGCGATGCAGGAAACGAAATGCCGACCAGACCAGTTTCCGATCGAAGCGTTCACGGCCGCGGGCTACGAGGTCGCGGCGCACGGCCTCGATCAATGGAATGGAGTCGCGATCGCTTCTCGCGTGGGCCTGAACGACGTCGCGACGACGTTCGACGGTCAGCCAACCTTCGCAAAGACCGGCGACGGCGTCTTAGAGGCCCGAGCTATCGGAGCCACGTGTGCAGGAGTACGCGTGTGGAGCGTCTATGTGCCGAACGGGCGAGGCCTTGAAGACCCTCACTACCTCTACAAGCTC
>JAHEMW010000074.1 GCA_024643505.1 Demequinaceae bacterium | reverse complement strand
CGCTCCACGACGCGTTCATCGGGCTCGGCATGGTGGTCGCCGCCCTCGTGCTGTGGCGCGAGTCCCAGCGCATCGGGATCGTTGAGGATCGCTGGTGGTGGGCGCTGCTCGGCGCGCTCGTCGGCGCCGCCGTCGGTTCGCGCCTGGGGACGTGGTTCCAGCACCTCGATCCGCGCGACAACCTCTCGCTCATCGACCAGTGGCAGTACGGCAACCGGTCGATCGTCGGTGCGCTCGCCGGGGCGTGGCTCGGCGTCATCGTGGCCAAGCGGCTCACCGGCTGGAAGGTCACGACCGGCGACGCCTTCGCACCGGCCGTCGCGCTCGGAATGGCCGTCGGGCGTATCGGCTGCCTGCTGACCGAGATCCCCGGCAAGCCCACCGGAGGCGAGTGGGGCGTCGTGCTCGGCCCCGAGACCGCCGAGTGGCTCCCCGGCGCCCCCGTCGGCGTCCCGCTGCATCCGAGCTTCGTCTACGAGATCGTCTTCCAGCTCGCGGCCTTCGCGTACCTGTGGCGAGCGCGCCTCAAGCCGCACGGGCCGGGCGCGTTGCTGCGCTGGTACGTCGTCGCCTACGCGACGTTCAGGTTCGCCGTCGAGTTCGTGCGCGGAAACGAGGAGGTCTGGTTCGGCCTCACCCGCCCGCAGTGGGTGATCCTGGGGTTCGCGGTCGTCGTGCTCGTCGTCCGTCTGGTTCTCTCTGGCCGCGCGCGTCTGGCCGAGCGGCGAAGTCTCGTCGCAGCGGCGGATTCGCAGTAGGGTCGGGCCATGGGGGGCGACGAGACCGTCGGCGAGCGTGTCGCGCGTGGGCCTGAGCGCGCGCGCCGCACCGGAATCGTCTGGCTCGGCATCTTCGCCGGCCAAGCATTCATCGTCGCCGTCACGTTGGGCGCCAATGCGCTGTCGGATCCGAGTGTGGCGGTATCGAATCGGGCCACCGGGTGGGCTGCGGCCATCGCCGTCGTGACAGTCGTCGCGGTCGGGATCATTCTCAACTTCCGTCGCACGCGTACCGCGCGGAGTTGGGCCATGGGACTGCTTCTCGCTGTGCCGGCGGTGCTCGTCACCGGACCCGCCCTCGGGTTGGTCACGTGCGTCGTCGGGGGCTTGGTCGGCGGCCTCGTGCCAGGGTAGTCATCAGGCATGCGCCGTCCTGCGCGCCCGCCGACTGCCCGTGCACTAGTCTCGGCCCTATGGGCGAGGGGGATAGGCCGGGCATGCCCGACGCCGACGGCGAGCGGGATCCGTTCGTGCCGCGAGAGGGCGATGATCAACCGCCGCGCGAACCGCCGCCCGAGCCCGTGCCCGACGCTGGCGTCGGCCCTCCTCCGAAGCCCGCCCGACGCTATGCGATCGGCATCGTGTGGCTCGGGATTATTGCTGGCATCGCCGGCGTCGCACTGTTCGCGCTCGCACTTTCGGGTCTGCAAGGAGGCGCCGCTGGGGCGTCGGTGTCGTTTGGCCTCCCGTTCGCGCTTCTCATAGCTGGCGGAATCCTCCTCGCCAAGTCCGATGACCGTCGGCGGCGCAGCTGGGGGATGGGTCTCCTCTTTGCCGTCCCGGCCTCGCTTATCGCCGCGCCGGTCGTTGGTTTCGTCGCGTGTCTCGTTGTTTACAACCGGAGCTACTGATGACCGTCACCATGGCAGGGGCCGCGCTTCGCGGCGACCGCATCCACCGCTACGTCAACGCGTTCTGCCCGTACTGCCACGCGGACAACCCCGACCGACCACTCGACGAGGTCGCCCGTCTCACCGGTTGGCTCGTCGAACGCGACGACCGCATCTGGCTCGAGCGTGGTTGCCGCGTCCACGGCCGCGTCGTCACGATGTATGACGAGAGCCCCGAGATCCTGCGCTACCTCGAGCAGTGGACCGCGCCGACTAAGCAGCACACGCCCGACGCCGCCGGCAACTACCTCCCCATCCCCGAGGCGTACCTGTCCGGGCTTCCCGAGATGCAGACGCAACACACGTGCATCCTCCTCGAGGACATTGCCGCGGAGTGCAACCTGAAATGCCCCACGTGCTTCACGGACTCGTCTCCCCAGATGTCGGGTGTCGCGGCCGTCAAGGACATCCTCGCGAATATCGATCAGCGGCTGGCACGCGAGAACGGCCGCATCGACGTACTCATGCTCTCCGGAGGCGAGCCGACGATTCACCCGCAGTTCGAGGAGATCCTCGAGGCCGTCGTCGCGCGCAACGTGGTCCGGGTACTCGTCAACACGAACGGGCTGCTCCTCGCTCGCGATGATGCCCTGCTCGACCTCCTCACGCGGCATCGCGACCGCGTCGAGGTGTACCTGCAATTCGACGGCCTCAGCGCCGACGCCTCCCGTCACCACCGTGGCGGCGACCTCACGGCTGTCAAGCGTCGGGCGATTGAACGACTCAGCAGCGCCGGCATCTTTACGACCCTCACCATGACGGTCGCGAAAGGCGTCAACGACCACGAGATCGGCGACGTCGTGCTGCTTGCGATGAAGACGCCATACATCGGCGGCGTCTCGATCCAGCCCCAGTTCGGGTCCGGCCGTTCGGGTGACATCGACTGGAGTGATCGCCTGACCCACACCGGCGTCTTGAATCGGCTTGGGCCGCAGACGGACGGCGTTGTTGAGTGGCGCGATCTGACCGCCCTGCCGTGCTCTCACCCGCACTGCTGTTCCGTCGGGTACATGCTGCAGGACGACTCCGGCGAGTGGAATTCGCTCACCAAGCTCGTGGGTCACGACCAGCTCAAGGAGTTCCTCGAGCTCAACCCGGACCTGGTGGCGAACCGAATCGCCGACTCGGAGATCAACGTGAAGATGCGGTCGGTGGTCAAGGAATCGCTGCTTGGCCTGCTGAGTGAGCAGTCGTCGCTCACGCATCCCACCGTCACCTCATTGTGGCGAGACGTGTGCACCAACTGCGACCTGGGGATCGGCACGATGATGGCGCTCGCGTCGTCGTCGCTTCCAGGAGGCAAGGAGCGGTTGCGGCACATGCTTGGCACTCGGATCAAGCGCGTGACTATCAAGCCCTTCATGGACATGGCGACCATGATTGAGGAGCGGCTCACGCAGTGCTGCGTGCACGTCGGCACCTTGTCCGACGAAAATGCGCACCAGTGCGCGCCCTTCTGCGCTGTCCAGGCGTGGCCAAAGCTGTCGTCGCAGCGCCTCGCGTGGGCCGCGCCGCAGGCCCGCGAACTACCGGTCGTGGCCCGATGACGGCAGACGAAACCCCGCCCGACGCGTCGGGCGCGTCCACCGCGGAGGTGCCGTTCCCGTATCAGCCGCCAGGAAAATCGGCTGCCCCGTTTGATCCCCTTCGGCTGTGTATCTTCGCGACCATCGCTGCGCTGTCGTGGGCTCTCGGTCCATTCGCGCTGCTGTTCTTCGCCGGCCTCGGCATCACGGGTTACGTCAAGGCTCGGCGCGCGGGGCTGCTTAACTCCCGGTGCTTGCTGGGGGATACCAGAATCGTCATCGGCTACCTTGGCCTGCTCGCAGCGGCCGCCGTCGTCGGCATCGTGCTCGTCGTCCAGCGATTCCTGTAGGGCGCAGCGCGCGGCCGACGCCAACTAGACTGGGCGCCCGTGGCTCTCACTATCGGCATCGTCGGCCTGCCCAACGTCGGCAAGTCCACTCTCTTCAACGCGCTGACGCGCGCGACCGTGCTCGCCGCGAACTACCCGTTCGCCACGATCGAGCCGAACATCGGAGTGGTCCCGCTGCCCGACGCGCGGCTCGGCGTCCTTTCCGGACTGTTCTCGTCCGAGCGAGAGGTGCCCGCGACGGTCTCCTTCGTCGACATCGCTGGGATTGTCAAGGGTGCGTCAGTGGGGGAGGGGCTTGGTAACGCCTTCCTCGCCAACATTCGCGAAGCCGACGCGATCTGCCAGGTCACGCGCGCCTTCGAGGATCCCGACGTGGTGCACGTCGAGGGCCGCGTCGACGCCGCGAGTGACATCGAGACGATCAACACCGAGCTGATTCTTGCCGACCTGCAGACCATCGACAAGGCGCTGCCGCGACTCGAGAAGGAGGTGCGCGCCAAGAAGGCTGACCCAAGTTTCCTTGCCGCGGTGATCGCCGCGAAGGAGATCCTCGACGCTGGTCAGACGTTGAGCGCGGGCGCTGCCGGTGCGAAGCTCGATCTGCGCGAGGTGCGCGAGCTCAGTCTGCTCACCGCCAAGCCGTTTATCTACGTTTTCAACGTCGACGACGCGGGTCTCGTGGATGCGGCGAAGAAGGCGTCCCTTGCGGCGCAGGTCGCGCCCGCAGAGGCGATCTTCCTCGATGCGAAGTTTGAGTCGGAACTCGTCGACCTCACTGAAGATGAGGCCCGCGAGATGCTCGAAGCCAATGGGCAGGAAGAGTCTGGGCTGGATCAGCTCGCGCGAGTCGGTTTCGACACTCTTGGCCTCCAGGCGTATCTCACCGCAGGACCGAAAGAGGCGCGCGCCTGGACGATCCACAAGGGTTGGACCGCGCCGCAAGCCGCAGGCGTCATCCACACCGACTTTGAGCGCGGGTTCATCAAGGCGGAGGTCGTGCACTTCGCCGATCTCGTCGAGGCTGGCTCAATGGCGGCGGCCAAGGCCGCGGGCAAGCTTCGGATTGAGGGCAAGGATTACGTCATGCAGGATGGCGACGTCGTGGAGTTCCGCTTCAACGTGTGACGTTTCGTCGTTGCGCGGCGGCGTTGTCGAGGGAGTCGGCGAGCCCACGATGAAGCGGAATCCGCAGGCGTGCTCCCGTTCGTCTTGGCCGGGAGATCGGGCGGCTGGGTGCTTCACGGGACGCTGCCGGCGTTCCGCGCGCGTAGTTTTTGCGCTCCGCGGTGGCGCGAAGTGCGTCACGGGGATGCCGAACGAGGCTGCGCGCTAGTTCCTCAGTGTGTACAGGTGCTGCGGGTCGAGTCGCGCGACGAGTGGCTCGAGGGCGGTGGCGAGATTGACGAGCTGCTCCTCGGTGAGGTCGTCGAGCACGAGCCGTCTCACGTAGTCGATGTGGCCCGGGACGGCGCGGATGAGCGCCCTTCGTCCGAGAGCAGTGAGCACAACGTTGACGGAGCGGCCGTCGACCCGGTCCGCGATCCGTTCAACGAGTCCGCGCTTCTCGAGTCGGCTCACCACTTTCGAAAGCCGCGGGAGCGTCGAGTTTGTCGCTAGCGCCAGGTCTGTCACCCGCAAGCGGTTGCCGTCGGCCTGCCGAAGCACAGTGGTAACGATGAACTCGAAGTGCGTAAGGCCTGCGTCTCGTCTCAGTTGCGAGTCCAGGGCTGCGGGAAGCAGTTCCGACGCAGTGATGAGCGCGAGCCACGCGCGCGATTCGACCCTCGTCATGCGCGGCACGTTGTAGTTCATAGAACGAGAACCTACCGTGCGGGAATATTTGCCGCGGAAACATCATTGAAGCGTGTAGTTGCCGCGGCAACTAAAAATTCTCACCAACTGGAGGTAGTCGGAATGACCAACATCACCATCATCGGCACGGGCAACATGGGTAAGGCGATTGCTGCGGTCGCCGTCAAGGGCGGAGCAGCCGTGCAGCTCCTCGGGCGGGACGCGGCTAAGGCACACGAAGCGGCGGAGGCAGTCGGGGCCACGGCGGGAGTGATCGGCGACGCGATCGTCGGTGACATCGTGGTGCTCGCGGTGCCGCACGTGGCGCTTGCCGACCTGGTGCTTGAGCACAGCGATCAGTTCGCCGGGAAGGTCCTCGTCGACATCACGAACCCGGTCGACTTCGCCACCTTCGATCGCCTCACCGTTCCCGTTGGCAGTTCCGCAGCGGCCGAGCTCGCGACCGCGGTCCCCTCGGCAAAGGTCGTCAAGGCATTCAACACCAACCTCGCGACGACGCTCGCGACCGGCGTTGTGGGGGTCGCCGACACGACGGTGCTCGTCGCTGGTGACGACGTCGATGCCAAGGACGCGCTCATCGGGGTCATCGCAGCAGGTGGGATCGACGCGATCGACGTGGGCGCAATCGCGCGGGCGCGCGAACTCGAATCCGTCGGGTTCCTCCAGTTGACCCTCGCCGTCGGCGGCAAGATCAGCTGGGCCGGCGGAGTAAGCGTCGCGCAGTAATGTCCTCGCTACACGCCCCGGCCGCGCGCCGCTCCTCGTCGGAGCGGCTCGCGGCTGGAAGCGGGATGGGCGCGGTCACTCTTCGGGTCGCCAACCTCGATGCGATGACGGCGTACTACGCCAAGGCCGTCAGGCTGACTTTGCTCGCACACGAATCTGCCACCCCGGACCATCCCGCGCGCAGCATCCTTGGCCGGGTGGGCAACCCCATCGTGGTTCTTGAACACGCTCCGGAACTCAAGCACGCCGCCCCGCACGAGGCGGGGCTGTTCCACACGGCGATCCTCTTCGATACCGAGGCCGACCTCGCGACCGCGGTTTACTCGGTGGCTATGGCCCATCCCCGGTCATTCACCGGATCCGCCGATCACCTCGTCTCTCTGGCGTTCTACTTCGACGACCCCGAAGGCAATGGCCTCGAGTTGTACTGGGACCGACCTCGGTCCGAATGGCAGTGGGACGGCGAGGGCAGGCTCATGATGGGCGTCCTGGGGCTGAACCCCAACGCGTTCCTGACTGCGCACGTGGCCCAGGACGCTATGGACCTCGCCGATGCCCGTGCCGCGAAGGTGGGCCACGTGCACCTCTCCGTTGGCGACATCCCGGCAGCGACCCACTTCTACGTGGATCGCCTTGGCTTTGAACGCACCGCCGGCAACAACCAATCGCTGTTCGTGAGCGTCGGCGGCTATCACCACCACATGGCGATGAACGTATGGCACAGCAGGGGAGCGGGACCGCGACAGCCGACGCTAGGGCTCGGCCTTGTGCGCATGGATGTTCCCACCGCCGACGACTTCGGCACGCTGAAGGAGCGCCTCGCGGCCCACGGCATTCGCGCTCGCGACGATGGGGCCACGCTCGAGTTCGACGACCCGTGGCTCAACACCATCGAAGTAACAGTCCGTCGGAAGGCTTCGGATTGAGGGCAAGGATTACGTGATGCAGCACGGCGACGTCGTGAAGCTCCGCTTCAACGTGTAGGCGGCGGTGCTCAGCCGAGCAGTGCCCAGCCTGCGGTGGCGAGCGCAACGAACATGAGTCCGATCCCGATCCAGTCGGGTCGGGTTGCGACTGACGGCCCTTCGACAGGAGCGGAAACGTGCTCCGCTTTCCACTCGTTGCTTGCGTCGCGCAGTGCGCTGGCGAGTGCGACCGGCACCTGGCCTCCGCGATCCGTTGGTGCGGCGAAGACCCGCACCTTGCGTCCGTCGTCACCGATGAGTTCGAGGCTCCACCGCGTCCCGATCTGGTCAAGGCGACCAAGCGCGATCGCTGACGTTGTCATGATGTTGTGGACCACAATTTCCGCGTCGGTCACTACCAGCGATGGTCGCAGAAATGCCGCAACTCCAAGCGCCGCGACGCATAGCGCGAGCCCGAGCGCGACATTCGCTGTTCTCCCGTCGCCGCCGCTTAGTTGAATGACCGCGATGGCCGTACCGATGCCGACTGCCAGCCAGCCCCACACCTGCGAACTGCGAGTGCGCGGCGTCATGGTTTCAGCGCGGCGTACGGAATGCTTGCGCCCGGCCCGTTCCCCGCGCGCGTAGTCAGCCGACTGCCTTAATTACGAGCGCCGTTATCGCGGCCTCTTCGTCCGGCCCGATGGCCGTGACGGCGTACGACGTGGGCCACAGCGTGCCGTCGTCGAGCGTGGCCGGATCCTGGAATCCGAGCGTGCAATAGCGAGACTTGAACTTCGCCGCGTCCTGGAAGAAGCACACCACCTTGCCGTCGCGCGCGTACGCCGGCATGCCGTACCAGGTCTTCGGTGCGAGGTCAGGTGCCGCCGAGGTGACGAGGGTGTGGACCTGCTCTGCGAGGGCACGGTCTGCTGGCGCCATCGAAGCGATCCGGTCGTTGCACGCCTTCGCGTCGGCCTCGCGCGCCGCCGCGCCCTTCGCGCCCTTCGCGCGCCGAGCCTCGGCAGCGCGCTCCTTCATGGCGAACTTCTCATCGTCGGTGAAGCTGCCTTCACCGCGCTCATGTGTCGCGTCCTTGGCGCTCATCTTGGTGCCCCCTTGGGATGGATCGGTTGATGCCAACGCTACCCGCGCACGTGGCCCAACGTCGCGATCATTCCGATTGCCGCGCGCGGTACGCCGCAACAGCCGCACGATTCGTGCAGGTGGTCGAGCAGTACTTGCGCGACCGGTTGCGCGAGAGGTCGAAGACCACGCCCGTGCAGTCATCCATCGCGCACCGATCGAACCGGCTCATCTCGTCCGCCCTGATGACATCGATCATGGCCATCGCAGTCTCCACGAGCAGGCGTTCGGCGAGGGGGCGATCGTCGGTCGTCGGTGAGCGACCTCTCCACACAGGGGGTCGCGACACGCCGAGTTTGGACGGCGAAATGTCCGTTATGCCCGATGCGGGAGCAGATTTGCGTGGAGAGGTCGCTCGGGTGCGTGGCTAGGCGGGGG
>JAHEMW010000073.1 GCA_024643505.1 Demequinaceae bacterium | reverse complement strand
CCTAGTTCTCGTCCGAGCCCGGTACCAGCGGTATGGACGATGTGATGACGGTGCCGTCGGCCCGCACTGCGCCCTTGAATGCCTTCGGGTCGGGAGCGCCGGCAATGCGAGGGCCCTGGTGAGACAGCGCAACGCTGACCGGCTCGAATTTTGTCACGCTTACACGCTCGCCGCGGACGTGGACGGTCGTTCCGGGACCGTGTTCGACATCAAAAACGATCTCATGAGCTCGCACGGTGACCTTCAGGCGCGACCCCCGCAGGGTGAGTTTGAAGGTGAGGCCCTCCCACGATTCGGGCAGTCGCGGGTCGAATGAGATCACGCCGTCGTAGTCGCGCATTCCCGCGAAACCGTGAACCAGCGAGGCCCACACTCCCCCGGTGGACGCAATGTGCATGCCGTCCGACGTGTTCGAATGCAAGTCGCCGAGGTCAACGAACAAGCCATCCCAGAAGTACTTAAGCGCGAGTTCGTGATATCCCACTTCGGCAGCAATGATCGCCTGAACTACTCCGGACAGGGTCGAATCACCTGTCGTGATGGGGTCGTAGTAGTCGAAGTCGGCCTTCTTCTGCTCTGGCGTGAACTGGTTTCCTTGGAGGAACAGCGCGAGCACAACGTCGGCCTGCTTGAGGACCTGGAATCGATAGATCACCAACGGATGAAAATGCAGCAACAGGGGTCGCTTTTCGGGCGGAGTATTGGCGAGATCCCAGATCTCACGTTCGTGGAAGAGCGCATCCTGCGGGTGAATCCCGATGTTTTCGTCCCACAGAATCGCCATCGCCTCCGCAGCGCGCTCCCACTCGCTGACCTCTTCGTCGCCAAGATCCATGCGCACGACCATGCGCGCGTACTCGTTCGGCCACGTATTTGCGAGCTCGCGCACAGCACGGGCAGCGGCGCGAAGATTGAACCGTGCCATGACGTTCGTATATAGGTTGTCGTTGACCACCGTGGTGTACTCGTCCGGTCCGGTCACCCCGTGAATGCGGAATGACTCGTCACCATTGCCGCGCCAGAACCCGAGGTCCGCCCACATCCGTGCGGTCTGCACCAAGATGTCGATGCCCTCGCGCGCGAGAAACTCATCATCGCCGGTTGCCTTGACGTACTTGTCCACCGCAAACGAGATATCGGCGTCAATGTGGTACTGCGCTGTACCCGCGGCGTAGTAGGCCGACGCTTCCTCGCCGTTGATCGTTCGCCACGGGTACAGAGCGCCGTGTTGCGCGAGCTCGCCGGCTCTCGCCTCGGCTGCAGGAAGCATGGTGTACCGGAACCGCAGCGCGTTGCGCGCGATGTCTGGGGATGTATAGACGAAGAATGGGACGACGTAGATCTCGGTGTCCCAGAAGTAATGCCCTCCGTAGCCGGAGCCCGTCACGCCCTTGGCAGAGATGCCATTGCCCTCCGCACGTGCGGCCGCCTGCGCAAGGCTAAAGAGATTGAATCGAATTGCCTGCTGGATTTTGGCGTTGCCCTCGATCTCGACGTCGGAACGCTCCCAGAAGTCAGCGAGCCACGCCTTCTGGTCGTCGAAGAGTTTGGTGAGGCCGTCAGCGCGAACGCGGTCAAGGGTGCGGTTGCAGCGATCGGCGAGCTCTCGCGGAGGAACCTTGCGCGACGTGTGATAGCTCACGAACTTCGTGAGCTTGATGGTGCGCCCTGGCACGCCGCGAGTTCTGAAGACGTGCTTCGCGTAGTCGCCCTCGACCTCCGTGAGCTGCTCAAACTCGCCGCCAGAATCGAACTCGTGCTCCATGGCGACGGCGAGCGTCATGTCAGAGTTCGCGCAGCGGTAGCCGAGCACAATGCGGGCGTCGTCGCCGCGATGCAACACAGGGTTGAGGACGCGCTCGGCGAAGGCTTCCGCCTTGCGCGGATCCGCCATCTTCTTGGATCCTGGGCTCACCGCGTACTCGTCAAGACCGGCCTGTCGGTTGAGGAGCTGCGATGAGATGGCGACGGGTGCCTCCTTGTCGAGCAAGGTCACCTCGAACGTCATGGCCGCCACGTGTCGCTGCGTAAACGACACGATGCGGCGCGATCGCACGCGGACTCGATTACCCGAGGGCGTTCGCCACAGCAGGTCGCGAGTCAGCACTCCGTCAGCCATGTTGAGGCTTCGTGAATAGTCGATGAGATCTGAGACGGCGAGCAGCAGCGGCTCGTCATCGACGTAAAGGCGGATGACCTTGGCGTCGGGCACGTTCACGATGGTCTGCCCGACGCGTGCGAAGCCGAACGCCTCCTCCGCGTGCCGGATCGGCCAGGTCTCGTGGAAGCCATTGATGAACGTCCCGTGGGTGTGGAAATCTCGGCCCTCTTCGACATTTCCGCGTAACCCGAGGTAGCCATTACCGATCGCGAACAGGGTCTCGGTCACACCAATGTCCGCGGCGTTGTAGGCGCTTTCGACGATGCGCCACGGATCTGCTGGAAACCGGAGTCGGTCAAGGTACTCGGGAACGCCGTCGGCGCCCGCGCGCTGAGCAGGCTTCACTTGCCCACCAGCTCACCGAGATCGCTCACCACGATGTCTGCGCCGCCGGCAAGGAGTTCGTCCGCGCCAGCTCCGCGGTCGACGCCAACGACAAGTCCGAAGTCCCCCGCGGCGCCTGCCGCGACTCCCGACAATGCGTCCTCGACCACCACCGCTTTGTTGTCATCAACCCCGAGCAGTTTCGCGGCGTATTCGTACGTGTCGGGAGCGGGCTTTCCAGGGAGGCCAAGGTCGGCGGCGAGATTGCCGTCAACCACGATCTCGAAACGATCGGCGAGGCCAGCGGCCGCCAGCACGGCGGGAGCGTTTCGCGAACTCGAGACGACCGCCATCGCGATCCCACGAGCAGCGAGGTCATCGAGCAGGGCGACAGAACCTGGATACGCGACTACTCCGTCGTGCTTGAGGATCGCGTCGAAGACTACGTTCTTCGTGTTTCCAACGCCGCAGACCGTGGGCGTCCCCGGAGCGTCGTCCGGGTTGCCTGGTGGCAACGTGATCCCACGGGAAGCGAGGCACGATCGCACCCCCTCGTAGCGCGGCTTTCCGTCCACGTACTCGAAGTAGTCGGCGTCGGTGTACTCGGGCGTCACTCCATGGTCGGTGAAGTAGTCCGAGAACATGCGGCGCCACGCGACCATGTGGACGTCGGCAGTGGGCGTCAGGACGCCATCGAGATCGAAGAGCGCGGCCTCGTAGCCCGCTCCGGATGACTGGGCAATGAGCCAGGGCGAATTACTCACGGAATCTCCTCCGTTGCGGGGCGGGTAACCGGGTGCCATGTCGACGTCGCGCGTACGGCGCCGTCGAGCCGTCCCATCGATACTAGACCGCGCGTGACGGTCGCCCACAAGGGCGACTTACGCGAGATTTGCTCGCACGAGCGTCACCGTGACACCCGTCAGGGCCTTCGACACGGGGCAGTTGTCTTTGGCATCAGCCGCAAAAGCCGTGAATTGCGCGGCATCGAGTCCCGGTACTTCGGCCTCCACACTGATCTCGCTCGTGGTGATCCCGACGCCGGGGACAAACGTCACCGCAACATCAACGCTCACCCTTGTGGGAGCCGTCCCGTTCTCGCCGAGCGCATTCGACAGGGCCATCGCGTAGCAGGAAGCGTGAGCCGCAGCGAGCAATTCCTCTGGCGTCGTCGTGGTGGCACTGCCTTGCGACCGCGCCTTCCAGTCGACGTCGACGACCTCAAATGCGCCTGAGGCAACCGTGGTGCGCCCTGCTCCGTTCGCGAGGTCACCGTGCCAGATCGTGTGTGCCTTACTCGTCACTGCCATGGGAACTCCTCTGTCCGGGGTACCAAGTCTCCACGAATCGGGCAACCTTTGCTCGCTTATCGGACCGTCCCGCGCGCCGCGGCCACCAGCGTTGGCAGTGCCCGCTCGATGGTCTCCATCGTCGCCGTCAGGCTGATCCGAAAGTGTTCGGGACAATCGAAGAGCGTGCCCGGCATCACATAGACGCCCTTGTCGGCGAGCCCAGCGCAGAACGCCGCTGCGTCGGATCCCGGCGCTCTGCCCCAGATGTAGAAGGTGCCTTCTGGTCGGGTCACGGCGTAGCCGGCGGTCGTCAGCGCTGCGTACATCCGATCCCGTTTGCGAGTGAGCTCGACCATGTCGATCGAGACGGATTCCAGTGCGGGAACCGAGTACTGCATGATCGCGTCCGGAAAGTCCCAGCCGATAGCCAACTGGATCGGCATGAGCGCGCCGCGAAGTTCGTGCCGCAGCTCGCTCGGGATGAGCGGCGAGAGAGCAAGGTAGCCGAGCCGCTGGCCCGGAGCGAGTAGCACCTTGCCATAGCTGTAGTCGATGACCGTCCACGGATACGACGCGGCCGGGCTAGCGAATTCGACGCCGTCGAACCTGATGCGCCGATACGGCTCGTCGGAGAGAATCCAGATGCGACGGCCGTTGCGTGCCGAGGCGGCTTCAAGCACGCGCGCGAGCGCGTCCCAGTCAGCAGCGCGATAGACGCGGCCAGTGGGGTTGGCGGGAGAATTGACGATAACGATGCGCGTGCGCGGGGTGATCGAGCGCTCGATCGCGTCAATGTCCAGATCGAACGTGGCCTCATTGAGGGGCGCCTCGACGGGGACGAGGTTCGTTGCACGAAGCATGGGCGCGTAGCAGAACCAGCCGGGCACCGGGATGATCACCTCGTCCCCGGCATCGGCCAACAGTGCAAAAGCGAGCGAAATGGCGCCGAACGCGCCTTGTGTCATCGCGACATCTTCGGGCTCGAAAGCCAACCCGAGTTCCGCGTGCAAGCCTTCAGCGACTGCCGCGCGAGCATGCGTTTCGTTCGTCTTGTAGGCGAACCAGTCGACCGCACGTGGTTCCACGTTGTCGCGCAGTGCTGTGACCAGGCCCGGGAGCGCGAATTCATGCGGGTTGCCGAATGTAAAGTCGAGCGCGTCTGGGTTGTCGGCGACGTCTTGAATGGAGCCAAAGTACGCGGTGACGCCGTCGACGGCCGCTTTCGCCGCAGTCGCGCGAGCAGAAAGTTCCATGTCGATCGACCTCCAAAGCGAGCGCGCCCTGCAACGCGTGACTCCCTTCCCATCGTGGTCCGACGTCTCGCGGTGGTCAAGGCGGCGGCAGACATCTGGCGATCGTCGCGCGCGACGATCGGTAGGCTCCCTTGCGTGCCGGACGAACGCGAACCATCACTGCGCGCCGATAGCGCACTCGATCCCGACGACATCGCCACCACCCTCCGCGTCCTCGCTTCACTCCACGGTCTCGATGAAGACCACCCAGATTTCATCGCGGTCAGGCGAGCCACCGCCGGAATGTTTAAGTCGGTCAAGCAGACGCGGCGTAGCGAAAAGCGCGCGGCAATCGCCGATGCTGACCGCGCAGTGGTTGCCGCGACTGCGACCGGCGCTGCTGATCGGATCGATGACGAAACGCGCGGCCTGGCACTCACCACGTCAACTCAGGCACCAATCGCGGGTACCTTCGCGAAGCCTCGGCCGTGCTACATCTGCAAGCAGAAGTACACGATTGTTGACGCGTTCTATCACCAGCTGTGCCCTGATTGCGCGGCGCTCAGCCACCGCAAACGCCGCGCGGGCGCTGACCTCAGGGGTAAGCGCGCATTGCTTACCGGCGGCCGCGCGAAGATTGGCATGCATATTGCGCTTCGCCTGTTGCGGGATGGCGCGCACACCACGATCACCACGCGATTCCCGCGCGACGCTGCGCGCCGGTTCGCCGCGATGGACGACGCGTCGCGCTGGTTGCACCGCCTGCGAATCGTCGGGATTGACCTGAGGGACCTATCCCAGGTGGTGGCGTTCGCGGACGACGTGGCTTCAGAGGGCCGCCTGGACATTCTCATCAACAATGCGGCGCAGACAGTGCGTCGCTCCCCCGGCGCCTATGCGCCGTTGGCCGACGCAGAGTTGGTTCCGCTGGTACCGGGCCTGTGGGCGCCGGGCCAGGGTCCCGAATTGCGCACGTACGGGCGCACGAGCGACCGGCACCCGCACTCGCTTGAGGAAGCGGTGGCTGCTCACCCTTTGCTGGTGTCGGCGCACGAATCTGAGACGGGCCGTGAAACAGGTGGGCACGATGCTCGCACAAGCGCCGCGACGAACGCACAGCGGGTCACGGACATGGCGCTGGCGCCCGGCTCCTCGTCTCTCTCGCGGCTCGCCGACGGGAGTGCGATCGACGCAGCTGGACTTGTTCCCGATACACATAGCGTGAACTCGTGGGTCCAGGCGGTCGGCGACGTCGACCCCCTGGAGTTGCTCGAAGTGCAGCTGTGCAACAGCACCGCGCCGTTCATCTTGATCAACCGGCTTCGACCAAGTCTGGCGGCCGCTGCCGCCGCGCCAGAATCTGCGAGCGGACGCGCGTACGTCGTCAACGTGTCGGCGATGGAAGGGGTGTTTGGACGGGGTTACAAGGGCCCGGGACACCCGCACACAAATATGGCAAAAGCCGCCGTGAACATGCTGACTCGAACGAGCGCACGCGAGATGTTCGACGCCGATCGCATCCTCATGACGAGCGTCGACACGGGTTGGATTACCGACGAGCGCCCCCATCCCACGAAGGTGAGGCTCGCCGAGGAGGGCTTCCACGCGCCCCTCGACCTGATCGACGGTGCAGCGCGCGTCTACGACCCCATCGTCAGGGGCGAGGCCGGAGAAGACGTGTGGGGAGTCTTCCTGAAGGACTACGTGTCGTCTCGTTGGTAGGGGCGCACGCCGATCAGAAACGGCAACTGCGTACTGCACGACGCTGAACCCGCGTACCGTCTTCCCATGGCTTCAGACACTTCCCCCACTCACGACGCGCACGACGCTGGCGCTGCCGGCGAGGCACCGACGACAACGTTTGCCGATCTTGGCCTCGAAGAACCGGTGCTGCGTGCGCTGCGCGACGTCGGCTACGAGACGCCGTCGGCCATCCAGATGCAAACGATCCCGCCGCTACTCGCCGGCCGCGACGTCGTCGGTCTCGCGCAGACAGGCACGGGCAAGACCGCCGCGTTCGCGCTCCCGATTCTGTCGCGGCTCGACCGGGGTCAGAAGACCCCGCAGGCGCTGGTCCTTGCCCCGACCCGCGAACTTGCGCTGCAGGTGTGTGAAGCGTTCGAGCGGTACGCGTCCCACACCCACGGGGTTCACGTGCTCCCCGTATACGGCGGACAGGGCTACGGCGTGCAACTCTCGGCGCTACGTCGCGGCGTGCATGTCGTCGTTGGTACGCCTGGCCGCATCATGGATCACCTCGAAAAGGGAACCCTCGACCTATCCGAACTGAAGTATCTGGTTCTGGACGAGGCCGACGAAATGCTCAAGATGGGGTTCGCCGAGGACGTGGAGACGATTCTCGCGTCCACGCCGGAAGGCAAGCAGGTTGCGCTGTTCTCCGCCACCATGCCCGCGCAGATCCGGAGACTTTCCGCCAAATACCTGCACGATCCGCAGGAAGTGACAGTCAAAGACAAGACGACAACCTCCGCGACTATCGCCCAGCGGTATCTCATCGTGAGCTACCCGCAGAAGGTTGACGCGCTCACCCGGATTCTCGAGGTGGAGAATTTCGAGGCGATGATCGTCTTCACGCGCACGAAGAACGAGACCGAGGTGGTCGCGGAGAAACTCCGTGCACGCGGGTTCGGGGCGGCAGCCATCAACGGCGACATCGCGCAGGTGCAGCGCGAACGCACGATCAAGCAATTGAAGGACGGCAAGTTGGACATCCTGGTCGCGACCGATGTCGCCGCGCGCGGTCTCGATGTCGACCGCATCAGCCACGTCGTGAACTTCGATATCCCGATCGACACGGAGTCATACGTGCATCGGGTGGGTCGCACGGGTCGCGCGGGCCGAACGGGTGACGCGATCAGTTTTGTCACACCACGTGAACGCCGGATGCTCGGGGCTATCGAGCGCGCAACGCGTCAGCCGCTCACTCAAATGCACCTGCCGAGCGTGGATGACGTCAATGCCACGAGGCTGGCCCGCTTCGACGATCGCATTTCTGAGGCGCTCGAGCGGCATGACGAGATCCAGCGCTTCCGCGACATTGTGGGTCACTATGTCGAACATCACGACGTTCCAGAGGCTGACGTCGCAGCGGCCCTCGCATTCGTCGCGCAGGGAGACACTCCCCTGCTGCTGGACGCAGCCGACGAACGTGTCGTGGAGTTCGAGCGCGACGATCGAGCGGCGCGCGACGGCCGGCAGGGCCGCGCGCGCGATGACCGAGACGCAGCACGCGCATCGGGTCCTCTTGCGACGTATCGCATCGCGGTGGGCAAACGCCACAAGGTAGAGCCACGCCAGATCGTCGGCGCGATCGCGAACGAAGGCGGGCTGAGTCGCAGCGATTTCGGCGCCATCAAGATCCAGCCGGAGTTCTCGCTCGTTGACCTTCCCGCGGACCTCTCCAAGGACGTATTTCGCAAGCTCGCCGGAACCCGCATCAGCGGCAAACTCATTGAACTGCGACTGGATTCCGGCCCTTCCGGCCCCCCGAACCGCAGTCAACGCAAGCCTCGCCGCAGTTAGACATCG
>JAHEMW010000007.1 GCA_024643505.1 Demequinaceae bacterium | reverse complement strand
CGATGCCCGACTGCTTCACGCCACCGAACGGCGCCGCGGCGTTGGACACGACCCCAACGTTGAGTCCCATCATTCCCGTGTCGAGCCGGTCGATCATGCGGTGGCCGCGCGCCAGGTCTTTGGTAAAGACGTATCCGACCAGCCCGTACTCCGTGTCGTTTGCGAGCGCGACCGCCTGGTCCTCGTCGGCGAACGTCGCGATCGCGAGCACCGGGCCAAAGATCTCCTCGCTCAGGATGGCCGCGCCTGGGGTGACTCCGGACACGACCGTGGGTTCGTAGAACGTGCCGGGGCCGTCAATCGCGTGGCCGCCGGTGAGCACCCGAGCGCCGCGATCGACCGCGTCCGCGACCAATTCGGCCGACTTCGCCACCGCGTCAGCGTCGATCAGCGGACCAATCTGGACGCCGTCGACGGTGCCAGGGCCAACCTTCATGGCGGCGACGCGTTCGCTCACGCGACGTGCGAACTCGTCGGCGATGGACTCGTGAACAATGAACCGGTTCGCGGCCGTGCACGCTTGGCCGATGTTGCGGAACTTGGCGATCAGCGCGCCCTCGACGGCCTTGTCGAGATCCGCATCCTCGAACACCACGAACGGGGCGTTGCCCCCCAACTCCATCGACACTCTCAGGATTCCGTCCGCCGCCTGCTTGATCAGCGCGCGTCCCACCGTGGTGGAGCCGGTGAACGACAGTTTGCGCAGACGCGGGTCTGCGATGATGCCGGCCGAGACGGCACGCGTGCGCGTGGTGGTGATGACGTTCACGACCCCCGCGGGCACCCCCGCGTCCTCGAGCACGGTCGCCAGCAGGAGCGTCGTCAGCGGCGTCAACGCGGCCGGCTTGACGACCACGGTGCAGCCAGCTGCGAGCGCGGGGGCGATCTTGCGGGTTGCCATCGCGAGCGGAAAGTTCCACGGGGTGATGAGGAACGACGGCCCGACGGGGCGGTGCGAGACGATCATGTTGCCCGTGCCCTCCGGATTCGATCCGTAGCGACCAGCGACTCGCACGGCTTCCTCCGAGAACCACCTCAAGAATTCCGCGCCGTATGCCACTTCGCCTCGCGCCTCCGCGACCGGCTTGCCCATCTCAAGCGTCATCAGCAGCGCGAACTCGTCGGCGCGCGCCGTGACCGCGTCGAACGCGCGGCGCAAGATCTCCCCGCGCTTTCGGGGCGCCGTCGCCGCCCAGTCGCTAGCCGCGGCGACGGCGGCGTCAAGGGCCGCGAGGCCGTCTGCCTCGGTGGCGTCGGCGATGGTGGCGATGACCTCGCCCGTGGCAGGATCCGTGACGTCAAGAACTGCGCCGTCCGCTGCGTCGACCCACGCGCCGGCGATGTAGAGCCCGGACGGCACGCTTGCCAGTAGCTGATGTCGGTCAATCATCACGCCTCCTTCAGGGCCTGGGCAACCACATCAAGCCCCTCGCTCAGCAATTCGTCGCCAATCGACAGTGGCGGGAGGAAGCGAATCACGTTGCCATAAGTTCCACACGTCAGCACCACCACACCCTGCGCGATGGCGGCCTTCGCCACGCCTGCGGCCAGGGCCGCGTCGGGCTCCTTCGTGCCTGGCTTGACGAACTCCGCCGCCACCATCGCGCCGCTTCCGCGAACGTCCCCGATGCGGGCGTCCGTGGCCTGGATAGCCGTGAGTCGGCCGAGGAGCATGGCGCCGATTTGCCTGGCGCGCTCGACGAGCCCGTCGTGTTCGAACGCCGCGATGGAGGCAAGCGCGGCAGCGCAGGCGATGGGGTTGCCGCCGTATGTGCCACCCAGACCACCCAGGTGGGTGGCATCCATGATGTCAGCGCGACCGGTGACGGCCGCGAGCGGCAGGCCGCCCGCGATGCCCTTGGCCGTGGTGATGAGATCGGGGACGATGCCAAACAACTCGGATGCGAACATCGCACCCGTCCGCGCGAAGCCGGTCTGCACCTCGTCCGCGATGAACACCACCGAGTTGACGGCGCACCAATCGGCGATGGCGTTGAGGAAACCCGGTGCGGGGACGATGAAGCCGCCCTCGCCGAGGATCGGCTCGATGATGACGGCCGCGAGGTTGGCCGCGCCCACTTGCTTGTCGATGACGGAAATGGCGCGCGTCGCAGCCTCCGCGCCGCTGAGCCCATCGTGGAACGGGTAACTCACGGGGGCGCGGTACACCTCGCCAGCAAAGGGTCCGAAACCGCTCTTGTATGGCATCGACTTTGCGGTCAGCGCCATCGTCAGGTTGGTGCGGCCGTGGTACGCGTGGTCGAAGGCAACGACCGCCTGGCGGCCGGTGAACTTCCGCGCGATCTTGACGGCGTTTTCGACCGCCTCGGCGCCCGAGTTGAACAGCGCCGACTTCTTAGCGTGATCACCCGGGGTGAGCCGGTTGAGCGCCTCCGCAACGGCGACGTAACCCTCGTAAGGCGAGATCATGAAGCACGTGTGCGTGAACGCGGCGACCTGGCGTGTGACGGCTTCGACGACACGCGGATGTGCGTTCCCGACGCCCGTTACCGCGATGCCGGAGCCGAGATCGATGAGCGAGTTTCCGTCTGCGTCGATGATGACGCCGCCACCTGCCGCCACGGCGGCGATCGGCACGGTGTGTGCGACGCCGGCGGCGACGGCCGCGGCCTTGCGCGCAAGGAGTTCGCGCGAGTGCGGGCCCGGAATGGGTGTCAGAAGTCGTCGCTCCTGCATAAGCCCCGGGCCGCCGACGCTCTGCGGTGCAGTCGCTGAGTCGGTCACGATTGTGAGCCTAGATCAGCGGCGGCTGATGCCGCACCGTCACCGACGTCAAGCGCCTTGTCGAGCACCTCGAGGCCGCGCCTCAGTTCGTCCTCGGTAATCACGAGCGGCGGCGCTACGTGCATCCTGTTGAAGTGCGTGAACGGCCAAACTCCGCCCTGCTTTGCCGCAGCGGCGAAGGCGGCCATGGGCGCCGCGTCGGCGCCAACCGCGTTGTACGGCACGAGCGGCTCGCGGGTGGCCCGATCTCGCACCAGCTCCACGGCCCAGAACAAGCCCGATCCCCGGACCTCGCCCACGGACGGGTGCGTGTCGAGCCAGCCTTCGAGCGTGGGTCGAATCACCCGCTCTCCCAGGTCCCGGACGTGAGCCAGGATGCCGTCGCGCTCGAATACCTCGAAGGTAGCCACGCCAACGGCGCAGGCAAGCGGATGACCGGAATACGTCAGTCCACCTGGGAATACGCGGTCGTCGAAGGCGCTCGCAATGCGGTCGCTGATGACCACGCCACCCAGCGGGACGTAGCCGGAGTTGATGCCCTTGGCGAATGTGATGAGGTCGGGAACGACGTTGTGAGCCTGGAACGCGAACCACTCGCCCACGCGGCCAAAGCCCACCATGACCTCGTCCGCGATAAACACGATGTTGTACTTGTCGCACAGCGAGCGGATGCCGGCCAAGTAGCCGGGCGGCGGGATGAGCACGCCGTTGGTGCCCACGATTGTCTCCAGCACGATCGCACCGATGGTCGAAGCGCCTTCAAGGATGATCGTCTGCTCAAGGTGTTCTAGGGCGCGGGCGCCCTCCTCGGCCTCATCGCGGGCGTGGAACGCGGAACGGTAGGCGTAGGGGCCGAAGAAATGCACGACCGACGGGTCTGCGGGCTCGTTCGCCCACCGCCGCGGGTCACCGGTGAGCGAAATCGCGGTGCTCGTGTTGCCGTGATAGCTGCGGTACGCCGCGAGCACCTTGCGCTTGCCGGTCACGAGACGCGCCATTCGCACCGCGTTTTCGATGGCGTCGGCCCCGCCGTTGGTGAAGAAGACTTTGGAGAACGGCTCCCCCGCGACGCCGACGACAAGCCGAGCGAGCTCGCCTCTCACGTCATTCGCCATCGACGGCTGGATGGTGGCGAGCGAGCCCGCCTGCCGCTGAATTGCGGCGATGAGGTCGGGATGCTGATGACCAAGGTTCAGGTTGACCAGTTGCGATGAGAAGTCGAGATAACGGTTGCCCGCGTAGTCCCAGAACTGCGCGCCCGAGCCGCCCGCAACGGGCAGCGGGTCGATGTGCGCCTGCGCGCTCCACGAATGGAAGACGTGTGCGCGGTCGTCAGCCCGAACCCGTGCTTCCGCGCCGGAGGTCGTTCCCATTGCCGTCATGATGCTCCTCGAGTGTGCCGGATCAGTGGTTGCTCGGAAAGCCAAGGTCGATTTGCGACTCACTTGGCTCCGGCCAGCGCGTCGTCACGACCTTGGAGCGGGTGTAGAAGTGAATCGACTCGGGCCCGTAGATATGGGAGTCGCCAAACAATGAGTCCTTCCAACCGCCAAACGAGTACGCGCCGATCGGCACGGGTAGTGGCACGTTGATGCCGACCATGCCCACCTCGATGTCTGCTGTAAAGCGACGTGCGGTTGCGCCGTCGCGCGTGAAGATTGCGGTGCCGTTGGCAAAGGTGTTGGCGTTGATAAGGCTCACTGCCTGGTCGTAGTCGTCGACCCGCACCACGGACAGCACCGGACCAAAGATCTCGTCCGTGTAGACGCTCATCCGCGGCGTGACGCGGTCGACGAGGCTCACTCCAAGGAAGAATCCTTCCGAATCAAACTCGGTGGCGGTGCCGTCCAGCACCACCTCCGCGCCCTGTGCCGGCGCGCCGGCGACATACGAGGCGACCCTGTCACGGTGCTCGCGCGTGATGAGCGGTCCCATCTGGGAGGTCGGGTCAGTGCCCGCGCCGATCGTCAGCGACTGCGCGCGAGAGCGAATCTTCGCGACCACCGCGTCAGCGGTCGCATCTCCCACCGCCACCAGCACGGAGATGGCCATGCAGCGCTCCCCGGCGGAGCCGTATGCGGCATTGACCGCCGCGTCCGCCGCGGAGTCGAGGTCCGCATCCGGCATGACGATCATGTGGTTCTTGGCACCGCCGAGCGCTTGCACGCGCTTTCCGGCGGCCGCTGCCCGAGAGTAGATGTGGCGCGCGATGGGTGTGGAACCCACGAAGCTCACGGCACCGATGCCAGGCGAATCCAGCAGCGCGTCCACCGCCTCCTTGTCGCCGTGAACGACGTTGAAGACGCCCGGCGGTACTCCCGCCTCTTCCCACAGCCGCGCAAGGATCATCGCCGTGCTCGGATCCTTCTCGCTGGGCTTGAGGAGCACCGCATTGCCCGTGGCGAGCGCGGACGCGCTCATCCACAGCGGGACCATCGCCGGAAAGTTGAACGGCGTGATGCACGCGACCACACCGATGGGTTGCTTCAGCGTGTGCACGTCGACGCCGGAGGCCACCTGCGTGGAGTGCTCGCCCTTGAGGAGGTTGACCAACCCGGCGGCAAACTCAACGTTCTCGATTCCGCGCGAGATCTCGCCTGCCGCGTCGGCCAGTACCTTGCCGTGCTCGGCAGTAATTGCGGCGGCAATCTCATCCGTGTGCTTGATGAGTAGTTGTCGCATCGCGAAGAAGACGCTCGCGCGTTTCACGAGGCCCATCTGCTGCCAGGCGACCTGTGCTGCGGTGGCGACCTCCACCACGTGGTCGACTTCGGCGGCCGACGCGAACGCGACGGTCGCGCTCTGCTCGCCGGTGGCGGGGTTGAAGACTGCGCCGGAACGCGCGGCCTCGCCAAAAGGAGCACCCCCAACGTGATGCAGGATGCGGTTCATCGTGATTCCTTCCTCAGGTGCCGGGGGTCGGCGGTCGTGCGGTGCGTGTGGATGTCCACGGAAGCAGCTGGCGGGAGCGAGCGGGTCATGAGTCGAATCCCATTCCTACTGCGTCGAGTGTGCGTAGCAGCGCGTCACGCTTGCCGCGGTGGTGATCCGCTTTGTTGAGCGAGCGGCGCGTCAGGTTCACGCCGACCGTGGTGAGGGGCTCGGGCGGGAACGGCAGTGGACGGTCGCGAACCATGGCCAGTTCCGTGCGCTCGGTTGACTCGCCGGCTAGCAGATCGAGCATGACGTTGGCCCCGAAACGCGTCGCACCGACCCCGAGGCCGGTATATCCGAGCGCGTAAGCGACTGCTCCGCCGCGGGCAGTGCCGAAGAACGCGCTAAAACGGCTGCACGTGTCGATGGCGCCTGCCCATCGGTGCGTGAATTTCACGCCGGTCAGTTGCGGGAACGTGGTCAGGAAGTGGCTCGCAAGTCTCTCGAAGCTTTCGCGCCTGTCCTCGTACTCGCGCCGCACGCGTCGGCCTGCATGGTAGATCGCGTCGTAGCCGCCGAACAGGATCCGGTTGTCTGCGGTGAGTCGGTAGTAGTGAAATTGGTTTCCCATGTCGCCAACGCCCTGGCGTCCTTGCCAGCCGATGCTCGCCATGTGGGCATCGCTGAGCGGCTCCGTGACGAGGACGTAGTCGTACACCGGCACCGTCATCAGCCGGTTGCGCCTGAGCAGTGGCCGGAACGCATTGGTGCCTAGCGCGACCCGCCTGGCGACAACGGCGCCCGCATCGGTCACCAGATCGGTGCCGTGGAGGGCGCGCACGGGGGTGCGCTCGTGGATGCGTACCCCGAGTTCGCTGGCTACGCGCGCGAGCTCCGCAGCGAGTTTGAACGGGTGGACGAGCGCCCCCACGGCGTCGTGGTCCCCGCCCAGATACGTGGGCGAATTGACGAGCGCGCGCACGCCCGCGGCGTCGAGCGCGTCCTCGCCGAGCCAGTCGAGTTGATGTGGCTCCACGGCGACAGTGAGGGAGCCATTGCGCTCAAACTCCACGTCCATGCCGTACCGCGCGACGGTCGCTTCGATCTCCGCGAGGTTGTCTTCGCCGAGGGCATCCAAAGCATCGATGTCGTCCGGCCATCGGCGCTCTCCATTGCTGCGCCCGTGGGTCAGGCTCGGCTCGCAGAACCCGCCGTTGCGACCGGAGGCAGCCCAGCCGATGCGTCCGCCTTCGAGCAGGATCACGTCCCGGTCGGGATCGCGCTCCTTGGCGAGCAGGGCGGTCCATAGGCCGCTGTAGCCGCCACCGACGATCGCCAAGTCCGCGTGTGCGTCTGCGTCGAGCGCCGGGTAGGTCGGTCGCGTGACCGAGTCGATCCAGTAGCTTCCGAGCGCGCTGCCATTGAGCGCAGCCGTCACCGTCGCGGCATCGGCCACATTGCGCTCGAAGGCCGTCAAAGCCACGCCGATACCCCTTCCTTCGACCTACGACACAGCAACGAAATCCGTGGTTCGACATAGTTCGAGCCGCGCATTTCGTTGTCAACTGCCAATACTAGCGATGAAATAGTTGCCATTGCCACACGATTGCGAGAGGCTAGCACCATGGACTACGCCCAGATGCAGACCGCCGCGAAAGACAACCTGTGGATGCACTTCACCCAGCACCACCGCTACGCCGACGCCGACGTACCCATCATCGTCCGTGGCGAGGGTGCATACATCTGGGACGCCAACGGAAAGCGGTATCTCGACGGCCTGGCCGGCCTGTTTGTCAACCAGCTTGGCCACGGACGCGAGGACCTCGCACAAGCCGCCGCCGATCAGGCAAAGCAGCTCGCCTTCCACCCCATCTGGTCCTACGCACACCCGGGCGCGATCGAGTTGGCCCAGCGCCTCGCTGCCGCTGCTCCCGGTGCTCTCAACCGCGTCTTCTTCACGACCGGTGGAGGCGAGGCGGTCGAGACTGCATGGAAGTTGGCCAAGAACTACTTCAAGCTCACCGGCAAGCCGCTCAAGACCAAGGTCATCTCGCGAGCGATCGCGTACCACGGCACTACCCAAGGTGCGCTGTCGATCACGGGGATCCCGTCGCTCAAGGAGCAGTTCGAGCCGCTGGTGCCAGCGACATTCCGGGTGCCAAACACGAACATCTACCGCGCTGCCGAAGTCACGAGCGGACTGCTGGACGGCTCCGACGCCGAGGCCTTCGGGCGGTGGGCCGCGGACCAGATCGCCATCGCCATTGAGAACGAGGGTCCGGATACCGTCGCCGCAGTGTTCCTGGAACCCGTGCAGAACGCGGGTGGATGCTTCCCGCCTCCGCCTGGGTATTTCCAGCGAGTTCGCGAAATCTGCGATCGGTACGATGTGCTACTGGTTTCCGACGAGGTGATCTGCGCCTACGGCCGCTTGGGCACCATGTTTGGCGCGCAGCGCTTCGGCTACGAGCCCGACATGATCACCACCGCCAAAGGCCTCACGTCGGGCTACTCTCCGTTGGGCGCAGTCATGATCGCGGACCGGCTCATGGAACCGTTCCTCGAGCAGAAGAAGGCGTTCGCACACGGGTACACGTTTGGTGGACACCCGGTGTCAACGGCCGTCGCGCTGAAGAATCTGGACATCTTCGCCGACGAGCACATCTTCGAGCACGTGCAGGGCAACCAGGCGGCCTTCCGCGCGACGCTCGACTCGTTGCGCGATCTGCCCATCGTCGGCGACGTGCGCGGCGAAGGGTACTTCTACGGGATCGAACTCGTGAAGGACAAGGCCACGAAGCTCACGTTCACGGACGATGAATGCGAACGCGTCCTTCACGGCTATCTCTCTCACGCCCTGTTCGAAGCGGGGCTCTACTGCCGTGCCGACGACCGCGGCGACCCGGTGGTGCAGCTTTCTCCGCCGCTCATCATCGGCCAAGCCCAATTCGATGAGATCGGCGCGATTCTCCGCGACGTGCTCACCGAGGCGTACGCGCTGCTCTAGCGAGCCGCCAACATCTTGGCGCGACGGCGGGAACTCATCTCACCGCCGACGACCACGGCAAGCGAAATCAGGAACATCGCCGTGCCGACCACATTCACCTGCATCGGCACGCCACGCTGCGCAGCGCCCCACACGAACATGGGGAAGGTGACGGTCTGACCCGAGTTGAGGTTGGTGATGATGAAGTCGTCGAACGACAACGAGAAGGCCAGCAGGGCGGCGGCGAGCACGCCGGGGAACACGAGCGGGAAGGTCACGCGCCAGAACGCTTGCCACTCGTTCGCGTAGAGGTCCATGGCGGCCTTCTCGAGGTTGGAATCGAGGCCCGCGAGTCGCGAGCGGACGGTCACGACTACGAATGACAAGCAGAACAGGATGTGTGCGACGAGGATCGTCCAGAAGCCCAGCTTGCCGCCCAACCCCCCAGCGACGAAGAGAGCCAGGAGCGACGAACCCATGACGATCTCGGGGGTCGCCATCGGCAGGAAGATGAACAGATTCATCGTCGAGCGGCCCTCAAAACGGTGGCGCACCAGGGCGAACGAGGCAAGCGTTCCCAGGATCGTCGCGACGATCGTGGCCACCAGGGCAACGCTCACACTCACCCGCAGTGACTCGCACATGCCGTTCGGTTCGCACGGATTCAGCCAGTTGTTCCACGTGAAGGACTGGAACTGGTAGAGATTCCTGGACTCCGACGCGTCGTTGAACGACATCAATGCGACGACGAAGTTGGGGATGTACATGTAGATCAGCACCAAGATCCCCATTGTGATCATCAAGTGCCGGCCGATCCAGTTCCCCACTCTGGTGATCACAGCAACTCCTCCGTTCCCGCTCGGCGCACATAGACCATGACCATCGCCACGATCAACACCATCAGGATCACTGACAGCGCGGCGGCGTGCGGATAGTCCCCACCCGTGGTGAACAGCGCCTGAATCTTGTTTCCCACCATCTGGGTATTCGGATTGCCAAGGAACGCCGCGTTGATGTAGTCGCCAGATGCGGGGATGAAGGTCAGCAACGTGCCACCGACGACACCGGGAATCGACAACTTCCAGGTGACGTTCAAGAATCCCTTCCACGGGCTCGCGTACAGATCCTGGGCGGCCTCAATGAGGTGCGGCTCAATCTTTTCGAGGCTCGCGTACAGCGGCAGGATCATGAAAGGCAAGAAGTTGTACGTGAGGCCCGCGACCACAGCAAAAGGGGTCGCGAGCAGGCGGCCGTCGGGGCTCATGACATGCAGCCATTGCAGCGTGTTCACCACCCAACCGTTGTCCGCGAGGATGAGCTTCCACGAAAGGGTGCGCACCAGGAACGACGTGAAGAAAGGCGCGATCACGAGCACGAGCATCACGGTCTTCCATCGCCCGGCCTTGAAGGCGATCGCGTATGCGAGGACGTACCCAAGGACCAGACACAGGGCCGTCGCGATCCCTGCGTAAATCAGCGAGCGCACGAGGTACGGCCAGTAGTCGCCTAATGCCTCAACGTAATTCTGAACGCGCCACGTGAGGTCGTAGCCGTAGATCGGGGACCCGGCCGGGTCCGACAGCGACGTGGTCAGCAACGACAGCATCGGCACCAGGAAGAACAATCCGAGCCACAGTGCGGCGGGCCCGATCAGCCAATAGGCGGCGTTCTTGCCGAACACTCGCTGCATCGTGGTCACGCTAGGCGCCCTCGAGCCCGGCCTCGGCGTCCTGCGAGGAGTCGAGGAGGTATACGTACTCTTGTCGCCAGGACACGTCGACATGTGCGCCGACCTGCACGAGGCCGCCGCGGACGCCCCGGTTCTGCTCAAAACAGATGAGCTCCTGGCCCCACGGCATTTTCAGGACGTACTCCGTGGAGACGCCGATGTAACTCGAGCTGATCACGACGGCGTCGGAGAAGTGGTTGCCTGGGTCATCTGACTGGGAGCCGGCGGGCTGGATAAGGAGCTTCTCAGGGCGGATGCCGATCCACCCCTCCTTGGAGTCCGTGTGCACCCGATCCGCCTGGATCGACACCAAGGTGCCAAACATGTCCACCTTGACAGCGGCGTCGGCGCCCGAGCCTTCGCGGCCCACCACCGTGCCCTTGATGAGGTTTGAGCGGCCCAGGAAGTTCGCCACGAAGGTGGTCCGCGGGTTGGTGTAGAGCTCGTAGGGAGAGCCCATCTGTTCGATGACGCCTTGGTTCATCACCGCGACGGTATCGGCCATGGTCATGGCCTCCTCCTGGTCGTGCGTGACGTGGACGAAGGTAAGCCCGACCTCCTCCTGGATGTGCTTGAGCTCCAACTGCATGGCTCGGCGCAACTTGAGGTCAAGCGCGCCGAGCGGCTCGTCGAGTAACAGCACCTCCGGGCGGTTGATCAGCGCCCGCGCCAGCGCCACGCGCTGCTGCTGTCCTCCCGACAGCTGTGCCGGCCTCTTTCCGGCCTGTTCGGTCAGTTCAGTGAGTTCGAGAATCGCCTTGACCCGTGCGGCGGAATCCTTGACGCCGCGCCGCTTGGGCCCAAACTCGACGTTCTCGGCGATCGTGAGGTGCGGGAACAGCGCGTAATTCTGGAACACCGTGTTGACGGGCCTGCGGTACGGCTTCTCGCGGGTGATGTCTTGGTCGCCGATGTGGATCGTGCCGGACGTGACGTCTTCGAGGCCGGCGACCATGCGCAGCGTCGTTGTCTTGCCACAGCCTGACGGACCGAGCAGGGCGAAAAACGACCCTTGGGGGATTTCGAGGTCCAGCGATTTCACGGCGGTGTAGCCGTTGGGGTAGCGCTTGTGAAGGCCCTTGAGCCGGAGGTCGCGACGCGGCTCGCTAGCCTGTGGCATCCGCGAAGTCCTTTTCGTAACTCGACGCCGCCGCTTCGGTGAGAGCCATGAACGAGTGGGTCTGGGCCAAGTACTCGGGGGTGGGGAAGATCAGCGGGTTGTCGACGAGCGTCGGATCAATCGCTTCCATCTCCTGCTGGGCGCCGGCCACGGGGCAGACGTACCAGACATAGGCGGCGAGCAGCGCGGCATTCTTCGGGTCGTAGTAGAAGTCGATCCACTTTTCCGCGTTGGCCTTGTGTGTGCCCTGCACCGGCACCAGCATGTTGTCTGACCAGATCATCATGCCGTCGTCCGGGGGCAGGAAGACCAGGTTCTCGTCCTCGGCGGCCGCCACATCGCCCGACCACGCCACACACGCCGCGATATTGCCGGCGGCCAGGTCGGTGATGTACTCGTTGCCTGTGAACGCGCGAATCTGACCGTCCGAACGGGCCTTCGACAACTTCTCCAGAGCCTTTGACCAGTCGTCATCGGTAAAGTTTGCGGGGTCCGCGCCGTCCGACAGCATGATCAGGCCCATGGTGTCGCGCATCTCCGTGAGCATCGTGACCTTGCCCTTGAGGTCGCTACGCGTGAGCAACTCGTCCATAGTGCGGACCTCGCCGACGAGAGACTTGTTGTAGGCAATGCCGGTGAAGCCCGACTGCCACGGCGCTGAGTAGTCGCGGTTGGGGTCCCAGCCGACTCCCTGCAAGGCGGAGATGAGGTTCTTGTCGAGGTTCGGCACATTAGCCTTGTCGAGCTTCTGAATCCAATTTGCCTGAATCATCCGGGCGGCCATCCAGTCCGTCAGCGCGAACATGTCGCGTCCGGTCGGCTGGCAGGCGCCGAGCTGGTTGCGTACCTTAGAGAAGAATTCGACGTTGTCGTTGACGTCCGCGGTGTAGGTCACTTGGATGCCGGTCTGCTGCTGGAATTGGGTCAGCGTGGACAGGTAGTCGCCGTCGTCTTCGTCGATGTACTCGGGCCAGTTGGAGAATGCGAACGTCTTCTCGGTGGCCGAGAGATCTGTCGTGACGCAGTCGGCAGGCGTGCCGCCACCACCGCCTCGTGAGTTGAGGAACGCGAACGCGGCGAGACCGGCCGCACCCGCGGCGCCCCCAATAAGTAGGCCTCTGCGCGATACGCCCTTCTTTGCACTTTCCTCTGGCGAAACTTCCGACACGTTGACCTCCTCAGGTCCGTGGTACCTCAAACGGACCCCGAGGCACGCCTCACTCGCGAAGAATCCGCGTGCCCTGGGGTAGCAGGACTGTGAAACCGATACTCGCACGAAAATCCGGAGCGGGCGAGCGTTTGCGCGGTAACACGGCCACATTGCCACGAATACAGCACAACTCTTAACAGAATTGCAATGAAACCGTAGCAATGTGCCGCCTGAGGAGTTGACCGGGGCGCTCAGTGCGGCAACACTGCGAAACATGACTTCCGCAGACCCCGCCAAGCACAGCAACGCCCTTGACCCAGTGAACAAGGTCATCATCGAGCAGTTGCAAATCGACGGTCGCGCCTCTTAC
The DNA here is from genome assembly GCA_024643505.1 of Demequinaceae bacterium. Taxonomy (GTDB): domain Bacteria; phylum Actinomycetota; class Actinomycetes; order Actinomycetales; family Demequinaceae; genus Demequina. Next base: position 20,571 of record JAHEMW010000007.1, on the reverse strand, counting down.
GCCGCGATCGGCAAGGTCGTGAACCTCTCCGAGGCAGCCGTCCGCGCGCGGGTGCAGCGGTTGCTGGATACGGGAGTCATGCAGGTCATCGCCGTAACCAACCCGGTGGAAATGGGATACGCGCGACAGGCAATGGTGGGCATCAAGGTCGCGGGGCCGCCAGAGCCCATCGCCGACGCCCTGGTGCTGCTGAACGAGGTCGATTACGTCGTCATTACCGCCGGGATGTACGACATTCTCGCCGAGGTCGTATGCGAGTCGGACGCTCATTTGCGCACGCTCATCAGCAGCCACATCAGGTCGATCCCCGGCGTGCTCACCACCGAAACCCACATGTATCTGGAGTTGCGCAAGCAGACGTACTCATGGGGGGTGAAGTGACCGCTCCGCCACCTTCCCTGTGGCTGGACGACCTCACCTCTCCGATCGCGCTCTCACCTGCGCTCACGCGCGACCTCGACGCCGATGTCGCAATCGTGGGCGCGGGCTTCACTGGGCTGTGGACCGCGTACTACCTCAAGCGCGCAAGGCCCGACGCGCGGGTCGCCATCGTGGAAAAAGAATGGGCGGGTTTTGGCGCCTCCGGGCGTAACGGAGGGTGGGCGTCGGCGGACTTGCCGATGTCCATCGGGACCGTCGCCCGCGAGCACGGCCGCGAAGCGGCCGTCGCGTTCGACGCCGCGATGCGTGCATCCGTCGACGAGCTGATCGGCGCTGCCCGCGATATCGGCGCCGATGCGCACATCGCCAAGGGCGGCACGGTGGTGGTGGCACGCACCACGGTTCAGGTGGAGCGTGCGCGCGCGCAGGCGCGCGACGCGGCAGAACTTGGCCTTGGCGACCGGGTCGCGTTCCTCGATCAGGTCGCCGCGAGGGCCCGCCTCAACGCCACCCGGACCCTTGGGGGCACATACACCGGTGACTGCGCCGTGATTCAACCCGCCCGGCTGGTGCGTGCTCTCGCCGCGGCGGTCACGGGACTCGGTGTGGAGCTGTACGAAGGCACCGCCGCCACCAGCATCGGCCCCCACCGGGTCGAGACACCCGGGGGAACGATCAATGCCACACACGTGATTCGCGCGACCGAGGCTTACACGGCGCGACTGCCCGGTTACCAGCGCGCTTTGGCGCCGGTGTACTCCCTCATGATCGCTACCGCTCCGCTGCGCGACGATCAGTGGCAAGAAATCGGTCTCGCGGAGCGCGAGACGTTCAGTGAGCATCGGCACCTGATTGTGTACGGTCAGCGCACCGCCGACGGCCGCATCGTGTTTGGCGGGCGCGGCGCTCCGTATCATTACGCCTCCGCGACGCGGCCGGCATTCGACACCCACGCTGGCGTCTTCGCCAAGCTGCACGCCACGCTGGTGGACATGTTTCCCGTCCTCGCCGATGCCCCGATCACCCACCGCTGGGGCGGGGCGCTTGGGATCGCACGCGACTGGCACGCGTCCGTGGGGCTGGACGCGGACACCGGCATTGGCTGGGCCGGCGGCTACGTGGGGAACGGGGTCACCACGACCAATCTTGCGGGACGCACCCTGCGCGACTTGATTCTCGGGTACGACACAGCGTTGACGCGCCTGCCATGGGTAGGACACCGGTCGCGACGCTGGGAGGTGGAGCCGTTCAGGTGGCTCGGCGCCAACGCCGGGCTCACTGCGATGAGCCTCGCCGATGCTGAGGAACGTCTCACCGGCCGGCCGTCCGCCATCGCGCGGGCCATGGCCCCCCTCATCGGCGGGCACTAACGCGCGAGTAAAAGGGGCCCCGACGCTTCGTGAGCGTCGGGGCCCCTCGCCCGCCGGGTGTGTCCGGCCCGGCGGCGAGGTGCGGCTAGGACTTCGCCTTGCGCACCTTGGTCTTCGGAGCGACCTCCGTGATGGCGCCCTCGCGGACCGCCTCGAAAGACGTGCCGTAGTAGGCGGCCTCCATCATGATCTTCATGTCGGCGAGCATCGGCAGGCGCGGGTTCGCTGGCGCACACTGATCCTCGTAGGCGTTCATCGCGAGCGTGTCGAGGCTGCTCATGAACGCCGTCTCGTCAACGCCGACGTCCTTGAAGGACCTCTCGATGCCGACCTTGTCGCGCAACTGCTCAACGGCGACGGCGTACGCCTCGACCGCGATCTCGGGAGTCTCGTGCGCGAGGCCGAGCATCTTCGCGATCTCCTGGAAGCGCTCGGGTGCCACGTAGCTCTCCTGCTTGGGCCACGACGTCGGCTTGGTCGGAACCTTTCCGTTGTAGCGGATCACGTGGGGCAGGTACACGGCGTTCGTGCGCCCGTGAGCGACGTGGAACATCGAGCCTGTCACGTGCGACATGGCATGCACGAGTCCGAGGAACGCGTTGCCGAACGCCATACCGGCGATCGTGGCGGCGTTGTGCATTTTCTCGCGCGCCTGCACCGCGGTGCCGCCCACGGTCACCGATTCTTCGATGTTCTCGAAGACAAGGCGGATGGCTTGGAGCGCCATGCCGTCGGTGAAGTCGTTGGCGTAGACCGACACGTAGGCCTCGGTCGCGTGGGTGAGCGCGTCGAACCCGGAGTCGGCGGCGACGCGTGCGGGCAGGTTCGCTGTCAGCACCGGGTCGACGATCGCGACGGTGGGCGTGAGGGCGTAGTCCGCGAGCGGGTACTTGCGGCCCGTGTCCGTGTCCGTGATCACGGCGAAGGGCGTCACTTCGGCACCCGTGCCCGACGTGGTCGGAATGCACACGAGCTTCGCGAGCTCGCCCAGCTTGGGGAACTGGAACGCGCGCTTGCGGACGTCGAAGAACTTCTCTTTGAGGTCGGAGAAGTTGACTTCGGGGTGCTCGTACATGAGCCACATCACCTTTGCCGCGTCCATCGGGGACCCGCCACCGACCGCGATGAGCGTGTCGGGCTTGAAGGCACGGAGAATCTCGGCTCCCGCCTTGACGGTCTTGATGCTTGGCTCCGGTTCGACGTTGTCGATGATCTGTAGCGACACGTTGTTGGCGCGCCGGTGAAGGACGTCCAGGATCTTGTCGACGACGCCGATTCGCGTCATGGTGGCGTCGGTGATGATGGTGACGCGCTCCACGTCAGGCATGTCGCGCAGGTACTGGATCGCGTTGGGCTCGAAGTAGGTCTTGGCAGGGACCTTGAACCACTGCATGTTGTTGTTCCTCCGGCCGATGCGCTTGACGTTGATAAGGTTCACGGCCGTCACGTTGTTCGACACCGAGTTGTGGCCATACGAACCGCAGCCGAGCGTCAGCGACGGAAGGAAGGCGTTGTAGATGTCGCCGATGCCTCCGTGGCTTGACGGCGCGTTGCAGATGATGCGGATGGCCTTGACGCGGCGCCCGAACTCCTGAATCAGCGCCTCGTCTGTCGCGTGAATGGCCGCGCTGTGTCCGAGCCCGTTGAACTCCACCATTTGCTCGGCGTAACGCACGCCCTGCTCGGTGGATTCGGCCTTGAGCACCGCGAGGACCGGGCACAGCTTTTCGCGTGTGAGCGGCTCGTTTTCGCCGACCTCGCCCACCTCGGCGAGCAGAATGGACGTCTCGTCGGGAACGGAGAAGCCCGCTTGCTCGGCGATCCACTGTGGGCTTTGGCCAACGACGGACGGGTTGAGTTTGGCGCCGGCGCAGTTCTCGCCGCCCGCGCACGCCCCGAAGATGAAGTCTTCGAGCAACGCCTTTTCCTGCGGCGTCACGCGGTAGGCGTGCAGCCGGTCGAATTCGACGAGTGCCTGGTCGTAGATCGCCGAGTCCAGGATGACGGCCTGCTCGGAGGCGCACACCATTCCGTTGTCGAAGGCCTTGGAGATCACAATGTCGTTGATGGCGCGCTTAAGTTTGGCGCTCACGTGCACGTACGCGGGGACGTTGCCCGCGCCGACGCCAAGGGCGGGCTTGCCGCACGAGTACGCCGCCTTCACCATGGCGTTGCCGCCGGTGGCGAGGATGAGTGCGACACCCGGGTGGTTCATCAGCAAACCGGTTGCCTCGAGCGAGGGGGTCTCGACCCACTGCACGCAGTACTCGGGCGCTCCCGCGGCAATCGCAGCGTCGCGCACGACTCGCGCCGCAGCAACCGAGGATTTCTGCGCGCTCGGGTGGAACGCGAAGATGATCGGGTTGCGGGTCTTGATCGCGATGAGCGCCTTGAAGATCGCCGTGGAGGTCGGGTTCGTGACGGGAGTCACGCCGCACACGACGCCGACGGGCTCGGCAATCTCGGTGATACCGAGGATCGGGTCCTCGCTGATCACGCCGACGGTCTTCATGGGGCCCATCGAGTGGGTGACGTGCTCGCACGCGAAGATGTTCTTCACGGCCTTGTCCTCGAAGACGCCGCGGCCAGTCTCTTCGACCGCAAGCACGGCGAGTTCGCCGTGGTGGTTGAGCGCCGCGACGGAGGCCTTCTTGACGAGCCGATTGACGTCCTCTTGGGTGAAGGACGCGTATGCCGCGAGCGCCTGCTTGGCGTTGGCGACGAGGTCGTCGATCGCCGCTGAGACGTCGACGGGGGCCGCGGTGGTTTCCGAGGCGGTGGTGGTCATGGGTAGCAACTCCTCACAGTGGGTCGCGACTCGTGGGGACGCAATCCCATCGACAACGCTACGGTCCGACTGTCGACGTGTCTCGAGGCCAAAGTCCCGGGGACGATTGACCCACTACCAGGCAACTCATACCTCTAGGGGTATACGACAGGGGGTCGGCGCATCATCGCGCCGACCCCCTGTCGAGTCCTGACCCTCAGCTATCCCGTGAACAGGGCGGTGGCCTTGATGACCGTCTGAGTGACCCCATACAAGAGGCCTGCGCCGACGATCACCCACAGCACGTACGCGAGCGGGTTGGAGGTGCCTTTCACCCGGGTGTCGTTGTCCATGGCTCAGGCCTTCTTCCCGGCACCCGCGAGCGCGGGTGTCTCGTGACTGCGGTGATGCTTCTCGTGATCGGGGACGGCGTCCTCGTGTTCGTGCCACTTGCTCGCTACAGGGCGAACGAGAAGGTTGGCGACGAAGCCGATGACGAGAACTCCGACCATCACGAGCAGCGATGGGCGGTACAGGTCAGCGCCCTCGAGACCCCGGCCTTCCAGAAGGTCGAGCAGGCCGTTGATGATCAGTGGTCCCGCAATGCCCGCGGCCGACCAGGCGGTGAGCAGTCTCCCGTGAATGGCCCCGACTTCAAACTCGCCGAAGACGTCCTTGAGGTATGCGGGCACGGTCGCAAATCCGCCGCCGTAGAACGAGATGATCAGCACGACCAGCACCACGAACAGGGCTACGTTGACTGGCCCAAACAGCGCGACCATCGTGTAGGCCACCGCGCCGACGCCGAGGTACATCATGTACGTCGCCTTGCGCCCAATCACGTCAGAGAAGCTGGACCACGCGATGCGACCGCTCATGTTGGCTAGGGATAGCAGGCCGACAAACCCAGCCGCGGCGGCGGCGGACACCGCCGGGTAATAGTCCTCGATCATCGGCTTGGCATTCTCGAGAATGCCGATTCCTGCCGTCACGTTGGTGAACAGCACGATCCACAGCATCCAAAACGAGAACGTCTTGATCGCGTTCTTCGCGCTCACTTGGCCTCCGCTCGAGACCTTGGCGACGTGCTGGCTTGGCTCCCAACCCGCGGGCTTGTAACCCTTGGGGGGAACGCGAACCACCGCGGCGCCGAGCAGCATGAGGGTCGCGTATATGGACCCGAGCGTGAGGAAGGTCGGCACGAGTGCCTCCGCCTCCGTGTCCGCATACGAGCCGAGCAGGTACTGCGTGAGCGGTGCGGCGAGCATTGCGCCGCCGCCGAATCCCATGATCGCAAGGCCCGTCGCGAGGCCCGGCCGGTCGGGGAACCACTTGATCAGCGTCGACACCGGCGAGATGTAACCGAGCCCAAGCCCGATGCCGCCGACCACGCCGTAGCCGAGATAGACGACCCACAATTGGCCGATCGACACGCCAAACGCGGCGAGCGCGAAGCCGCTCGACCAGGCGAGTGCAGCCACCACCATCGTCTTGCGCGGGCCGTTACGTTCCATCCATCGCCCGCCGAAGGCCGCTGAGAGTCCGAGCATGACGATGGAGATCGAGAAGATCACGCCGATTTGGGTGTGAGAAGCGTCGAACCGCTCACGCAGCGCATCTTTGAGCACGCTGAATGCGTAGACCTGCCCGATGCTCAGGTGAACGGCAAGCGCCGCAGGAGGCACGAGCCACCGGTTGTAGCCGGGTGGTGCGACCGTGCGTTCGCGGTCGAGGATGGACATGGGTTCGGTGCTCCCTTCTGGCGTCTGCCGTGACCACCATGGTCGCGTGCCAAACGTCGCTCGGGACGGGACCTACGTCGCGTTTACGAGGCGTATTCCTTCATGGCCGCGAGGATCTGCGCGAGACCCTTCTTGGCGTCCGCGAAGAGCATCCCGGTCTTGGCGTTGCCGTAGAGCTCGTTGTCGAGGCCCGCGTAGCCGTGACCGAGCGAACGCTTGATGACGATGATCGAGCGCGCCTTGTCGACGTCGAGGATCGGCATCCCGGAGATCGCGTTGCCTGGCCGCCGCGCCGCCGGGTTGGTGACGTCGTTCGCGCCCACGACGAGGGCGACGTCGCACGTGTCGAACTCCGGATTGACGTCTTCCATCTCGATCAGTTGGTCGTAAGGAACGTCCGCCTCCGCCAGCAACACGTTCATGTGCCCCGGCATGCGGCCGGCGACCGGGTGTATTGCGTAGTACACCGTGATGCCGCGATCCGCGAGCGCCGACCCGAGCTCTCCTGCCTCGCGTTGCGCCTGTGCGGCGGCGAGGCCGTAGCCGGGCACGATGATCACCTTCTGCGCGTAGGCGAGTTGCAGTGCCACGTCGTCTGGGTCGGTTCTGCGCACCTCTGCGGCGGCCGAGACGACCGTGTCGCCGGCCGGAGCATCCCCCGTGCCGAAGCCCCCGACCATGATCGAGAGCACGGACCTGTTCATCGCGTCGGCCATGAGCTTGGTGAGGATGGCGCCGGATGCGCCCACGAGGGCGCCGGCGATGATCAGAATCTCGTTGCCGACGACGAAGCCGGCCATCGCGACCGCGAGTCCCGTGAACGCGTTGAGGAGCGATACGACGACGGGCATGTCCGCACCGCCGATCGGGAGCACCATCAGGATGCCGAAGGCGGTCGCGCCCACCGCCAGGGCCGCGAGCGGCCACACCCCGGGGGCCACGACCAGCCACACGACTGAGCCAAGGCCGAGCACAGCACTCGCCGCCGTGGCGATACGCGACCCCGTGAACGCGATCGGCGCGCCGGAGATCCATCCCTGCAACTTGCCCGCGGCAATGAGCGAGCCCGAGAAGGTCACGGCACCGATGAGCACGTCGAGGCCGACCGGCACCGTGAATGCCGCGTCGGGACGTTCGGCGGCGAGGCGACCGACGACGTGAAGGGTCTCGACAGCGGCGACGAGAGCCGCAGCTCCACCACCCACCGCGTTGAAGAGCGAGACCAGCTGCGGCATCGCGGTCATCTGGACGCCGCGAGCCCCCACAAGACCCGCCGCGGCACCGACCGCGGTCCCCGCGAGGAGCGCGCCCCAGCCCCACGGGCTCACGTGAAGTCCCTCCTGGCCGGTCGCGACGAAGACCACCGTTGCGAGGATCGCGGCGGTCATGCCGGACGCGCTCACGAGGTTTCCGCGGCGCGCGGTCGCGGGAGACCTCATGAGGTGCAGTCCGAACACGAACGTGACCGCCGCACCGAGGTAGATCACCCCGACGACCGCGTCGATGGCGCTCACTTTGCCTCCTCGCGGTCGCGGCGAGAACGGAACATCCCGAGCATGCGGTCGGTGACGACGTATCCACCGACGACGTTCATCGCCGCGAAGGCCGCCGCGATGAACGTGAGAATGTAACCCACGGGCGAATCGACGACGCCGGCGATGAGAATCGCGCCAACGAGGACGACGCCGTGAATGGAGTTTGCGCCGGACATCATCGGCGTGTGAAGGGTCGCTGGGATCTTCGAGATCACTTCGAAGCCCACGAGCAGGGCGAGCACAAAGAGTCCGAGATTGGCCAAGAGTTCACTACTCATGAGCGGGATTCCTCCTTGGCTGGTGCGGTGGTGAGCATCGACCCGATCACGTCGTCGGTGGGGTCGACGACGAGTGCGCCGTCGACGATAAGACTGGCCACGACCGCAGTCACGTTGCGTGCAAAGGCGTCCGACGCCGCGGGAGCCATCTGGGCGGCGAGCTCGCCGGCGCCGATGATCGTGACCCCGGCGTCAGTGGTCGTCACCGCGTCGGGAACCGAACCGGCGACGTTTCCGCCGAGTGAGCTGGCCGCGAGGTCGACGATCACGGATCCGCGCCGCATGGCCGCAACGGTGTCCGCCGTAACGAGCAGGGGTGGAGTGCGCCCGGGAACCTTGGCGGTCGCGATGATGACATCGAAGGAGGCGATGGCCGCCGCGAGTTCCGCGCGCTGTTGTGCGGCCTCGTGTTCGGTGAGCTCGCGGGCGTATCCGCCTTCCCCGACCGCGTCGACTGCCGTCGCAAGAAATGCCGCCCCTAGTGAGGTAACTTCCTCACGTGCGTCCGGCCGCACGTCGTAGCCCGTGACGCGCGCGCCGAGGCGGCGTGCCGTCGCGATTGCCTGGAGCCCGGCGACGCCCGCTCCAAGCACGAGCACGGTCGCCGGCTTGGCGGTGCCAGCCGCGGTGACCATCATGGGGAAGTAGCGGCCGTAGGTCTCGGCCGCCACGATCGCCGCGCGATAGCCGGCGATCGACGCTTGCGAACTCAGCACGTCCATCGTCTGCGCGCGCGAGATCTGGCGGGGTAACGAATCGAAGGACAGGACGCTGACGCCGCGATCTGCCACCGCAGTGAGCTCCGCCGGGTTGTCCCACACGTCAAGCAGGCCGAGCACCACCTGGCCCGCACGCAGTGCTGCGAGCGTTGCCGCGTCAGGCCGGCGCACGCACGCGACGACGTCAGCGGCAGCGATGGCGTTCGCGCGAGTGGCGATGCTCGCACCAGCGGCCACGTAATCCTCGTCGACGAAACCAGCGGCTGCGCCCGCGTTTGCTTCGACGATGACGGCTGCCCCCGCGCGTGCGAGCGCAGAGATGACCGGCGGGGTGAGCGCGATGCGAGCTTCCGGGGCGCGCTCTGCGAGGGCGGCGATCGTGACGGCCACGGGGACTCCTAGGCTCAGGGGTGGGTCTCGTCCTATCGTGCCCTAACGGGGGCCCAGCGCGACGTGACCTTGGGCCCACGCCCCCGACGGGCCCGGCACGGACAATACTCAGGCGTATCGCAACGCTCGCCGCTCAGGAAGGCACCCGCACATGACCCCGTCCGCTCCCCCATCGTCGCGCGCGTCGGCCCTCCAGCATCTTCCCGTCGGCATGTTTGCCGTCGTCATGGGCGTCGGTGGAGCGGCGCTCGCGTGGGGCCGCGCTGAGGCAGCGTGGGGGTGGCCCACCGGCACCTCCACTGCCCTCGCCTGGCTGTCGTTCGTGCTGCTCGAGGTGCTGCTCGCTGGCTACCTCGTCAAGGCGGCGCTTTTTAAGGCCGACGTCGTCGCCGAGTGGCGCAACCCGGTGCGCTCTGCGTTCGCCGCAGCGATCCCCACTGGCGCCTTGATCAGCGGGATCGCGCTTCAACCGCACGCGACCGTCCTCGCGGAAACGCTGTGGTGGCTCGGCGCCGCGGCCATGGTCGTCATCACGTTGAACGCCGTCCGAACGTGGATCGCGAACCCGGACCTCCAGCACCAACACCTGCACCCCGCGTGGTTCATCCCGGTGGTCGCCAACATCGTCGTCCCGCTCGGCGCACCGGAATCGCTACCCGACTCGGTCTCCTGGTATTTCTTCGGCGTCGGGCTCATCTACTGGATCGCCTTGCTGCCGATCGTCCTGCACCGCCTCTTCTTCTTCGGTCCGTTGCCCACCAAGCTCGCCCCCACGCTCGCGATCCTCATCGCGCCTCCCTCCGTCACGGCACTCGCGTGGGTTCACCTCGGAGGCACCCTCACCGATCCGTTCACGCAGATCCTGTCGGGCGTCGCGTTGTTCCAGGTGCTACTGCTCGGAACGCAGGCGCGGTCGCTCACGAAGGTTCCCTTCGCGGTCTCCTCGTGGGCGTACACGTTCCCGCTCACGGCCGCGGCGACGCTCATGCTCACCCATGCGGGCGCCCAGCACGGGTGGGTATACGACGCGATCGGCGGAGTGCTGCTCGCAGTCTCGACGGCGGTCGTGCTCGCGGTGCTCGTTCGCACTGGATTCGGCATTGCTCGCGGCGAGATTCTGCGGCCCGAGGGCTAGCCGATCACTCGGTAACGGTCTCGCCGCTCCAGGCGCCGATCCCGCCCTCGAGTCCCACGGTGTTGGCGTAGCCCGCGCTCGCCATCGTCTGCATCGCCGCGCGTGAGCGATTTCCGCTTCGGCAATAGACGGCGTAGTTCCCCTCGGGGTCCAGCGTGGCGAGGTCGGTCGCAAACGTCGCCGATTGCACGTCGAGGTTGATCGCGCCGGGCAGGTGTCCCGCGGCAAACTCCGCGGGCGTGCGGACGTCCAGAAGTGTCACTGCGGGAGTCGTCATCGCCGTCGCAAACGCCGCGGAATCGACGTGGCCGCCTGTGAACGCGACCTCCTGCGGCGCAATGGCCGCGGCCGTGTCGGACGCACAACCGGCGAGCGAGGACGACGCGGCAAGGCCGACGACCACGGCGCCCGCGAGGCGGACGGACAGGGGCAGACGTGAGATGATCATGTCCCGACTATACCCTGCGGGGTATCTGGAGTGAAAGCGCTACATCACCGGCAGGCCGTGCGCGGCGAACTGACGTTTCACCCTCTCGATGAGTTCGCGTGACGGCGGCTCGGTGTCCGCGAGAAGGTAGGGCTCCCCCGTCGCTGCCCACTTATCGCGCCCAAGCTGATGGAACGGCAACACCTCGAAGCGCTGCACCGAGTCCAGCGTCTCGACAAACCGCGCGACCGCCTCGACGTTGTGAAAATCGTCGGTCAGCCCGGGCACGAGCACGAAGCGAATCCACATCGTCTTGCCAAGGTCGGACAGTCGGTTCGCAAAATCGAGCGTCGGCTGGAGCGGGCGGCCCGTGACCCTGCGGTACGTCTCCGGCAGCCCCGACTTGATGTCGAGCAGGGTGAGGTCAACGTAATTGAGGTCGTCGTCGGTCAGGCGCGAGCCGAGCAGCCCGGACGTGTCCAGCGCCGTATGGATGTTGAGGTCCTTGCACCGCTTGAAGACGTTCACGACGAATCGCGCTTGCAGCAGGGGCTCCCCGCCGGAGATGGTGAGACCGCCGCCGGTCACCTTCATGATCGTCGCGTAGCGCGTCACCCGCTCCATCACCTCGTCGACGGTGTGTGTCTTGCCGTCGCGCATGCGCCACGTGTCGGGGTTCTGGCAGTACTGGCACCGCATGCCACAGCCCGCGAGGAACAGCGTCATGCGCGTGCCGGGCCCGTCCGCGCCAGTCACCAGGTCCCAGGAGTGCACCGAGCCAGCCGTGTGGTCGCGCAACTGTTCGCTGAGCGCCAGTTCGGCGTCGGCCACGCCCATGGGCGGGACGATGAGGCGAGCAGCGGCCGGGGACATGGCGCGCTACAAGCCAGCGTGGAATGTGCGTGAGAGCACGTCGAGCTGCTGCTCCCGGGTGAGGCGGACGAAGTTCACGGCGTAGCCGGAGACTCGGATCGTGAGTTGCGGGTAGTTCTCCGGGTGCGCCATGGCGTCCTCGAGCGTCTCGCGGTTGAGCACGTTGATGTTCACGTGGAAGCCGTCAGAGATGTTGTACGCATCGAGGATGCCCACGAGGTTGGCGATCTGCTCCTCGCGCTGGCGCCCAAGGCTCGATGGCAACACCGTCGTAGTAAGCGAGATGCCGTCCTGCGCCTCGGCGTACGGCAGCTTCGCGACCGACAGCGCCGACGCCAGCACGCCGTGGTTGTCGCGGCCGTTCATGGGGTTGGCTCCAGGCGCGAAAGGCTCGCCGGTGCGACGCCCGTCAGGAGTGTTTCCCGTGTGCTTGCCGTAGACGACGTTGGAGGTGATGGTCAGCACCGACTGGGTGTGGGTCGCACCGCGGTAGGTCGGCTGTTCGCGGATCTTCTCCATGAAGCGGCCGACGAGGTCAATCGCGATGTCGTCGGCGCGGTCGTCGTCGTTGCCGAACATCGGGAATTCTCCCGTGACGTCGTAGTCGATGATGAGACCCGAGGTGTCACGCACGGGACGCACGGTCGCGTACTTGATCGCGCTCAGCGAGTCGACGGCGACTGACAGGCCCGCGATGCCGCACGCCATCGTGCGCAGCACGGAGCGGTCGTGGAGCGCCATCTCTAGGCGCTCGTAGGCATACTTGTCGTGCATGAAGTGGATGACATTGAGCGCGTCGACGTAGGTCTCGGCGAGCCAGTCGAGAAGCGAATCGAAAGCGGCCATCACCGGCTCAAACTGGAGCACCTCGCCCTGCGCGGGAGCCGACACTGGCGCGACCTGCTTGCCTGTCATCTCGTCCCTGCCGCCGTTGATGGCGTACAGCAGCGATTTCGCGAGGTTCACACGAGCGCCAAAGAACTGCATCTGCTTGCCCACGCACATGGCGGAGACGCAGCACGCAATCGCCGAGTCGTCGCCCCAGGATGATCGGATGAGGTCGTCCGACTCGTACTGGATCGCGGAGGTGTCGATCGAGATCTGCGCGCAGAAACTCTTGAAGCCAGCCGGCAGTTCCTCGGTCCACAGCACCGTGAGGTTTGGCTCGGGCGCGGGCCCGAGGTTGTAGAGCGTCTGCAAGAACCGGAAGGAGGTGCGCGTGACGAGCGTGCGCCCGTCGTCACCCATCCCGCCGATCGTCTCGGTAACCCACGTGGGGTCTCCGGAGAACAGCGAGTCGTACTCGGGGGTGCGAAGGAAGCGCACGATCCGCAGTTTGATGACGAAGTCGTCGATGAGTTCCTGTGCCTGAACCTCCGTGAGGACGCCGTCGGCCATGTCGCGCTGCAGGTAGACGTCCAGGAACGTCGACGTGCGTCCGAGCGACATCGCGGCGCCGTTTTGCTCCTTCACCGCACCCAGGTACGCGAAGTACAGCCACTGCACGGCCTCCTGTGCAGTCGTCGCCGGGCGGGAAATGTCGAAGCCGTAGCTCGTCGCCATGTGCTTGAGTTCCTTGAGCGCCTTTATCTGCTCAGCGTTCTCCTCGCGGTCGCGAATCGTGTCCTCTGTCGAACGCTCCATGTCGAGTTGCATCCGCTCGAGCTTCTTGCCCTCGATGAGGGCGTCGACGCCGTAGAGCGCCACGCGACGGTAGTCGCCGATGATGCGGCCGCGACCGTACGCGTCGGGAAGTCCGGTGACGATGTGACTCGACCGGGCCGCGCGCACGTTGGGCGGGTAGGCGTCGAACACCCCGTCGTTGTGCGTCTTGCGGTACTCGGTGAAGATCTTCCGCAGCTCGGGATCAACCGGGTAGCCGTAGGTCTCAAGCGACTTCTCGACGACGCGCCATCCGCCGAACGGCATGATTGCGCGCTTGAGCGGCGCGTCCGTCTGCAGGCCGACGATGAGTTCGTTGTCCTTGTCGATGTAGCCGGGCTTGTGCGCCGTGATCGACGACGGGGTCGCCCAGTCGACGTCGTAGACGCCCTTTTCCCGCTCGGTCGGGAACATCGCGGACAGCGTGGCCCACATCTTGGTGGTGCGCTCGGTGGGACCTGCGAGGAAGCTCGCGTCGCCCTCATACGGCGTGTAGTTGTCCTGGATGAAGCCGCGCACGTCGATCGTGTCGCACCACGGACCCGTGGCGAAGGTCCGCCAGGCATGGGCGCGGGGGTCCGCGTCGCCGGTGATTCCCTCGGTGCCTACGGTCTCGATTGTCATGACTTCGCGCTCCTTGTTGTACGTCCCTTGTGGGGTTCCGGACCGCGCGCGCCCTGCTGTGTGGCACGCCTTCCGGCTCTCAACCACGGTAGGCGCGGCATGGCCGAAACTCTCGGGACCTAGGGCCCCTTGATCGAGCCCCGTGCCACACTTGAACCCGTTGTCAGCCGGGGAGGAACATGTATCGCGCCGTCGTCGTCTCGGCCGTAGCCGCAGGCGCGCTCACGCTCGCCGCCTGCACCCCCGCGTCGGACGGATCTCCCGGGAGCGCGAGCCCCACACCAGACGCGGGACCGGGCGTGACGGTGACTGTGGCGCAATGGGGAAATTTCAATCTGTCGGCACTGGCCGACGCCTACATGGCCGACCACCCGGGCGTCACCATTGCGCTGTCGACGGGCGATTACGCGGCCCAGCATGAGGCGCTCACGAATCAGATCGTCGCCGGTGCCGACGCGCCAGCGGTCGCGGTGATCGAGGAGGCGTACATGCCATCCTTCGTGTCCCGCTCCGACGGATTCGTCAACCTCCTCGACCTCGGCGCTGGCACGCTGCGCGACGGATTCATGTCGTGGAAGTGGGCCCAGGCATCCAACGCCAACCAGACGGTCACCATCGCGCTTCCGGCTGACGTGGGCGGACTCGCGCTGTGCTACCGCAGCGACCTGCTTGCCGCGGCAGGCCTCCCGTCCGAGCCGGCGGCTCTCGATGCCGCCGTCGGCGACACGTGGGAGGGGTTCCTTGCCCTCGGCAAGCAGTATCAAGCCAAGGCGGGCGAGGGCGGCCACTGGATCGACGACGCCACCACGCTCGTCAACGCCGCCCAGTGGCAGCTGGGCACCGGGCACGGCTATTACGACCGCACCGACACACTGTCGATGACGGAAAACAAGCCCGCATTCGATATCGCCCTTGCCGCGGTCACGGACGGATTGTCTGCCGCACTCGCGCCGTTGCGCGACCCGTGGGCGAAAGGCCTGGCAGACGGCAGTTTCGCGACGACGCTGTGCCCCACGTGGATGCTCTCGGACATTCGCACGGGATCCACCGACCCGCAGGCGAAGTGGGCGATCGCAGACCTGCCGGGCCCCGGCGGAAACTGGGGCGGCTCCTACTACGCGCTGCCAAACCAGTCCGACGCGGACACCTTGCAGGCGGCTTACGACTTCATCGTGTGGCTCACCCTCGCTGACCAGCAGCGCACCTTGCTCACCACGACCGGGGCGGTGCCGTCGCTGCTGTCCCTCGTGGACGACGCGGGCGTAGCGACCGTCACCAGCGAGTATTTCGGCGGGGCCCACGTGGGGACGATCATGGCCTCGAACGCGGCCGACATCGAACGCGGCGTGTATTTGGGGCCGAAGGATCCGCGCGTGCGCGTGGCCGTCGAGGCAGTCATCG
Source organism: Demequinaceae bacterium (assembly GCA_024643505.1). Lineage (GTDB taxonomy): Bacteria > Actinomycetota > Actinomycetes > Actinomycetales > Demequinaceae > Demequina. The sequence goes on along the minus strand of JAHEMW010000007.1, from coordinate 5,267 downwards.
GCGATGTCGAGGCGGGACGGGTCGAGGCAAAGAACGCCTGGACCACGGCGATCAAGTCGGCGAAGGCGGTGGACGCGTCGTAGGTGCTGGCGCGGTGCAGGGAGCATCGTGCGGTGGTGACGCAGGTCGTGCGCTAAGACGACCGGGCAGACGCGGTGGCCTCAAGCACGACGCCTCCGTCAAAGGGCGCCAGGACGTCGAGTGCGAACAACGGGTAAACGCGCGCCTGGACGGTGACGGTGGCGGTGTAGCCGTCTTCGGTGCCGGCGACGGTGACTCTCGCCTCAGGCAGGCCGGCGCGGTCGCGCGCGTCGCCGAGGCGTTGAGCGACGGCCGATTCGAGGCGTGAAGAGTTGAGTTCGACTGCGCGATCAAACGTCGGCTCGGCCAGCGCCCCCGAGTAGTACCGCGCAAGATCAAGCGAATCCGCTGCATCGAGGGCCAGTTCGTCCGCAAGTTGCGCGAGCCTCATGCGGTCAAGGTGGAGTCGCGTCGCGGCGGCGACGACAAGCGCAAGTACGAGGACGACGACAAGCAGCCCGAGGGCGAGGACGAGAATGCTGCCGTCGTCGTCGCGTGCGACGCCAGCGCGTCGAGGGCTCACGGTGCGAGCCGGTCGATGGGGGACGCCCGCACGGAGGACATCGTGGCGGCGGAGGATTGCAGAAAAGACGGCACACCGGGAAGTGCCACGGTGATGTCGACGGACGCCACGACGTCGGTGCCCGGCGCGAAGCAGGCCCCACCGCGGCAGGTCAGTGACAGGACAACGTCGCGAGAATCAAACCCGAAGTCGGTCGCTGTCACCTCGGCAATCGCCTCCGCAGCCACGTGGGCACGATCGACAGCGAGAGCCACGCTCGCTCCGTCCCCCACCGCCTCGTAACCCTGGACGGCCGCCGCTCGTGCCGCATCGCGCGCGACCGCATCGGCGGCGAAGGCGCCCGCCTGCAGTCGAGCAAACGTCAACACAAGGTAAACGACGGGGATCATGAGCACCACCGCGAGGAACACGAACTCGACAATCGCCGAGCCGTCGTCGCGGCGCACGCTAGCGCTCCTCGATGGCGTGAGCACGCGCCGTGATCTGGCCTTCGCCCCACCAGAGGAACGCCGGCAGCGCCGTCGCGGCCACGACTTCCACAGTCGCCACCCCGCCCACAACCGACGTTGTCGCCGTCACCGTCACGGACCTGCCGCCGAGCGCAGCCTCGGCGACCTCGATGGCGCGGCGACGCCCGTCGCCTTCAGAGCGATCCGCGAGCGCGGCGATGTGCGCCCCGTCCGACGCCGATGCCAGCAAGGTGTTGCGAACGTGCAAGACGAGCGTGAGCTGAATCAACCCGAGTGCGAGCGCGGCGAGCAGGATCGACACGAACACAAATTCGGCAACGGCGCTGCCCGAATCGTCAGCCGCCGGTGACTGAATCGATCGCATCGCCGAACAAGCCTGTGAGAGCGGGTCCGGCGATCGCCCAAATTGCGGCGACAAGCCCGGCCGTCATGAGCGTAATGAGTACCCATCCGGGCACGTCGCCGCGGTCGTCGGGAACCCTGCGGAGCACTGCATCGACGAGGTGGTTCATGTGCTGTTCCTTTCAGGTGGTGAGGTCGATAGCAACGAGACCTGGGTAGAGGGCAAACACGATGGTGATCGGCAGGATGAGGAACACGACGGGCACGAGCATGGCGATTTCGCGGCGCCCACCTTGCTCCATGAGTTCTTGCCGACCCGACTCGCGCGCGTCGCGGGCCTGAGCGCGCAGGATTTCCGCCAACGGGGTGCCGAGTTCAATGGCGGTTGCGACACCGTCGGCGAAGCGGCGCACCGCGGGTGTGCCGGTGCGGTCCGCCAGGCGTTGCAGTGCGCGCGCCAATGGCTCGCCCGCTCGAACCTCCGCGAGCGTGCGGCGCATCTCGTCGGCGAGCGCGCCGGAGACGGTCCGCGCCACGCGTTCGAGGGCGCCGCGCGCGCCCTCACCGGCTGCGACGGAGAGTGCCAACAGCTCAGCGACGGTGGGCAGCTGAGCGGCGAGAGCCGCCTGGCGTCGGCGTATCGCGGCCGAGAGCGCCGCGTCACGAACCGCGATTCCCGCGACGACGGCCGCGAGCACCATGACCAGGACAACTACGGGGTGCGACCCGCGCCACGCAACGAGGCCGATGCTGACCGTGAGCGCGACCCCGAGAGCGACGAGTCCCGCGATCACCTGCTGCGCTCGGTACTGCTCAACGGAAAGGGCGCTTCCGGCGCGATCCAGACGCCCGCGAACGTCGACCGCGGTTGCACCCCAGCGCTCGATCACGCGCGTCGCGTCGCGCACGACAGGAGCGAGGATGCGCTCAACGGCAGGCGTCCAGTGCTGCCCGGTAGGCACATTCCACGATGCGACGTCCCGCGACCTCAGTCCCGGTGCGACGCGGTCGACGAGCGACACGCGTCGCGCGATCGTCCACGACGTGACCAACGCGCCCCCAACGACAAGCGCGGCGAGCGAGAATGCGAGCTGCGCCGTCATCGCATCACCCGTTCTTCAACCGGCAGCCGGCCGATTCGCGTCATCACCCGGTACGCGACGACCGTGAGGACGCCACCCCCGACGAGGACTGTCAATCCACCGGGCGAGTTGAATGCGGCGGCGTTGGCCGGTCGGGTCGCCAGGAGCGCGAGCACCATCCACGGCGCCGCCACGGCGAGCCTTGCCGCATTGACCGTCCAGCTCTGACGCGCCTCGAGCTCGCCTCGGGTGCGCGCATCGTCGCGCAGGAACTCCGACAGCGTGCGCAAGACGGTGCCGACATCCGTGCCGCCCACATCGCGCGTCACACGCAGGGCTTCGATGATGCGGTCCGCCACGGGATCAGCGAGGCGCGCCTTGAGCGCATCGAGGCTCGGCCCAAAGCGCCCGGTTGCACGAAAGTCCCGCGCGTACGCTGAGAACGGTTCGCGGAGTTGCTCAGGGCCCCGATCGCCGAGTTGCGCGAGTGCGGTGGGCAACGACAGCCCCGCACGGATGCCCGACGCGAGGTGATCGACGGCCTCGGGCCAGACCGCGCGCGCGGCACGCTGCCGAGATCTGGCGCGACTAGCGATCAGGGCAAACGGGGCCCGCGCGGCAAGGAACGAGAAACACGCGGCGATCCCAGGCGCATCCGAGACCGCAGTGACGAGCACGAAGGTGGCGAGTCCGAGTCCGAGCGCCGTGCCGAGCAGCGCCTGCGGGGATACGGCGATGACGCCAGCCTGCACCAGGCGATCCTGGGTGCGCGCACTCCAGCCGTGGGGGCGAGCGGCGGGCTCAGCTCCCGGCACCCACAACGACCACCACACGAGGAACGCGCCAGCGCCGAGGCACAGCCCGAGGACGGTCGTCATGACGCCACCAGAAGTTCCGAGAGGCGGTAGCCGTGTCGCTCAAATCGGTCGCCGTGCGGCGGAAAGCCGTCCGCGCGAACGAGGGCTCCGGACCGCGTCTCGAACAACGATTCGATCTCAACGACGCCACCCTCAACGCGGCCGGTTACTGCCACGATTTCCCTGACGCGGCGCCGTCCGCGGTGATCGAGACCCAAGTGCAGAACGATGTCGATCGCAGAGGCGACCGTGGGCACCACGAAGCGATCCGACACGTTTTCTCCTGCGAGCAATGGGAGCGTGCACATCTTGACGATGGCATCGCGCGCCGAGTTGGCATGAATAGTGCACATCCCGGGCACACCCGCGTTGAGCGCCACGAGCATGTCGAGCGACTCCGCCTCACGGACCTCGCCGATGATGATGCGGCTGGGGCGCATCCGCAGGGCTTCCTTGACGAGCCTCCGGAGTTCGACCTCTCCCGTCCCCTCCAGGGATGGCTGGCGACATTGCAGGGCCACGACATCTCGAATAGCGAGCTGGAGTTCAAACACCTCCTCGCACGTGATCACCCTTTCGCGTGCCGGGATGCAGCCAGCAAGTGCATTCAGTGCGGTCGTCTTGCCTGCCTGGGTGCCGCCTGCGACCAGGATGTTGAGACCGGAAACGACCGCCGCGGCGAGGAAGGCGCCCGCCTGCGGGGTCAGCGAACCGAGCGCGACGAGGTCGTCAACGTGGCTCGCTCGCACGACGTACTTGCGAATATTGACTGCCCAGTGTTCACGCGTAATGTCCGGAATCACGGCATGCAGCCGCTCCCCGCCCGGAAGCGACGCATCCACAAAGGGGGTCGACAGGTCGAGGCGACGTCCGGACATCTTCAGCATCTGCTCGACGAGTTCTCTCACCTGCGAGTCCGTGAGGATTGTCGGCGTCAATTCGCTCGAGCCGTGACGCGCCACAAACACCTGCGAAGGCCGATTGATCCAGATCTCCTCTACCTCTGGGTCATCGAGGTACACCTGCAAGGGGCCGAGGCCCGCCACATTCGCCAAGACCGTGCGCGCGATCCCTGCGCGGTCTGCGACCGCCACCACCGCGCCAACCAGCGCGTCGTCATCCCACGCAGAAATGGCCTCGTCAACGAGTGCGCGCACACCGGCAACGTCGCGCGACGGGTCAACCCCCCGTCGGCGAATCTCGTCCCGAACACGCACCTCGATGCGTGCGGCCGCATCGCCCCCCATGCGTCGAGGTTACGGATCCAACAACTTTTGCGCTAGGGGCATGTTGATAACCGCAAATCGGCGAGGCCAACGCCCGCGAACCGCTGTTCCTAGCGCCGCATCAGCGCGTGCGGAACAACTCAAGCCCCTTCGCGAGCCACGAAGCCCCGAATGCGAGCACACTCACCGTCTCGCCGATGAGGATCGACCACTCGGTGAGCACGTGCGCAATCTGCGACACCGCGATGAACACCAACGACAGCACGATCGCCGCCGCGCACCCGTAGTGCAGCCGCCACTCGCCCGGACGGTGGTGTTGGAGCGGGTCGCTCGCGTGCCGCTCCGCCCACCCGAATCGGAAGGAGATTGCGGCGAGCAGGACGATGAAGATCGTCGCGGAGGCGTAATGCGCAAGGACGCGCGCCATGGGGTCGTTGGCGACCGATGGGTCGTCGGTCGGGAAGAAGGCGACGACGAGTACCGCGGCGCCCGCGATGGAGCTCGCGTAGTTGTCAAAGTTGCGCACGGCGACCATGTAGAAGGCGAGGAAGACGCCGAACGCGACGAGCGCGCCTACAAAGATGTCTCGCAGGCCCGTGTAGTAGTAAGCGCTGAGCGACCCCTCGACGCCGCCGTTCGCGATCAGGTTCCCGCCGACCAGAACGAAGGGCAGTGCCATACCGAGG
>JAHEMW010000072.1 GCA_024643505.1 Demequinaceae bacterium | reverse complement strand
GCAGCGACGAACGCCGAGAACTGACGGTTCGTCACCGTTGTCGCGGCCATCGAGAAGTCGCCGACGGTGACTCGGTGCACCGGCGCTTCCTCGGGGTAATGATTCTCGGAGCCCATCCGGAAGGTTCCCCCCGGAATCCGCACCAAGCCTTCGCCGCCTTCAGCCGATGCACCGGCCGCGCCGGTCATGAGCTCGCTATGCCTGCCTGAAGTTTGGCAAGCATGGCACTGACGTTGAAGCTAGACGACTCCTGACGAGGCGGGAATTCCTTCAGGGTGGCCGCCAACTGCATGACGTACACCTGAGCGGGCACCACCAGATACGCGTGGCTGATCATCCAGTCGTAGTACGTGTTTGAGGTAATGTCGGCGCGCTCGAATGGATCCGTGCGCAGGTTGAAGATCTTCGGCACTCGCAGCTCCGTGAACGGCTCCGCCCACACCCGGAGCGTTCCCGCCGCGCGCTGTTCGAGGAACAGAATCTTCCAGTTGCTGAACCGCAGTGCCATCAGGTCGCCGTCATCGGAGACGTAGAAGAAGTGTTGACGTGCACTTGAGTCGGCCGCACCGGTCAGATAAGGCAGTTGGTTGAAGCCATCGAGGTGAACCTTGTACTCGGTGCCACTGAGTTCGTGACCGGCTCGTAACTGCTCAGCGATGTCGGGTGAGCCTGCGGCTGCCAGGAAGGTGACGAACCAATCCGCGTGGCTCACGATGTCGTTGAGGACGATCCCGGCATCAATCTTCTCGGGCCACCTGACCAAGGCGGGGACGCGGAAGGCGCCTTCCCACGACGAGTTCTTCTCATTCCTGAACGGCGTCATTCCAGCGTCTGGCCAGGTATTCATGTGTACGCCATTGTCGGTGCTGTAAAGCACGATCGTGTCTTCGGCGAGGCCGAGGTCGTCGAGGAAGTCGAGCATCGTCCCAATGCGCTTGTCGTGTTCGACCATTCCGTCGTGATACTCGGACTGCCACCGGCCCGCCTGGCCGCGAATGTCGTCGGCGATGTGCGTGCGGAAATGCATGCCGGTCGTGTTGAACCATACGAAGAACGGCGTGTCGCTGTCGACGGCGTCCTTGATGAAGCGCTGGGCCGGCTCGATGATCTCGTCGTCGATCGTCTCCATCCGCTTCTTTGTGAGCGGACCGGTGTCCTCGATGCGACCGTCGGCATAGCTGTGGATCACCCCGCGCGGACCAAAACGGTCACGGAAACCCGGGAAGTCCTCAGGAGTCGGGTAGTCGGGGTCCTCGGGCTCTTCCTCCGCGTTGAGGTGATAGAGATTGCCAAAGAATTCGTCGAAACCGTGGTTCGTCGGAAGGAACTCGTCACGGTCGCCAAAGTGGTTCTTGCCGAACTGACCCGTGGCATATCCCTGTGCCTTGAGCGCGGTGGCGATCGTGGGGTCCTCGTCTCGCAGTCCCAGATCAGCGCCTGGCATGCCCACCTTCGTGAGCCCAGTGCGATAGGGGTTTTGGCCCGTGATGAATGCGGCACGCCCGGCAGTACAACTTTGCTCGCCGTAGTAGTCGGTGAACATCGCCCCCTCGGACGCGATCCGATCGATGTTCGGGGTGCGATAACCCATCAGACCGTTCGAGTAGCAACTGAGGTTGCTGATCCCGATGTCATCGCCCCACAAGACCAAGATGTTCGGCTGGCCGTTTGGCATGGCTCTCCTCAACGTTGAAGCGGAAGACTCCCATGGAACCACATCGGAAGTCCGGGTGCGCGACGGTGCCCCGCTCTGGGTCTAGCCCCGAAATGCGTTCGCGATTAATGATCGATTCGCGGTGTGGGCAGCGCCGACTGCGGGAGTCGTGGGCGCCGCGCCCACGTTCGTTGGTGCAGCGTTGAGTTCGACGAGCGCCGACACGCTCTAGCGAGCGACGAGGTAGCCCTCTTCGTCGAGTCCCACAGGAATGGGATCCGCGATGTAGAACGAGTCAATTCCGCGCGGCTCGGTGTTGCGGAATCCCACGAGTGCCCAGGTGCCATCACGCTGCTGTACGAGCGGGGCGGCGAAGAAATCGGGTTCTGCTGTAAAGGGTCGCGCCTTATCGATGTCCCACGGCCCAAGCGGCCCTGGGGACGGTACCGACCACGTGCAGTAGTTGCCCGTCCTCGCGATCCGCTCCTCGGTCATCTCCTGAGGATGGCACGTGAAGACGAGGACCCAACGGCCGTCGATCTGCTTGCTCTGCAGCACTTCGAGTTGTCCGAATCCCGCGCCCGGCTCGCACAGCGGAGCCCCAAGCGTGAGGTTGTCGAGGTCGGGGCCGGTCGCGTGCGCCACGACACCGTCGTCATTGCGTCCCGCGTACGCTGACCGGGCGGTGATGAGCACGTGCCAGCCATTGCCATCGGGGTCTTGGATTGCGAGCGGGTCGCGCCACGTTTCGCTTCGACGATTGAGTTCGGCCTCAGTGTCAAAGGGTGGGGGAACGAGCGCCAGGGTCTTGTACCACTGCGGATCGGGCTCCAGCGCGGGGTTGGCTCCGACCTTCGTCCAATTGTGCATGTCGGTGGAAACGGCCGAGCCGACGCGCTGGTCAAACACGTGCAGTCCGCCAGTATTCACGGCGGTGTAAAACATCCGCCAGCGGTCACCCTCTCGCGCGACGGAACCGGTCCAGATCGCGAGGTCGTCGAACCCAGCGTCAGAGGGCCCCAAGCACGTGCCGAGGTAGTCCCAGTCGACGAGGTTGGACGACACGGCGTGCCCAACGGTCGCGTTCAGGTGACGATGTTCCGGGCCGCCAATCGAGCGCGGGGCTTGGAGCACGTAGAGGTGGTAGTTCTCGCCGTCGTCGGCGATCCATGAGTCCCACAGGTAGTGAGTGTCGAGCTTCAGCATGCCCTTAGTGTGGCAGGCAGTCGCACGTGCCGCAGGCTCAACGCAAATTAGGCGTGAGCGATCGTGTCGGCGTCTCGTTCGAGGCTGTCTCCACCCATCACCCCGGCGGTGTCGGCCGGCGCAGTCGGAACGGCGAGAATCCCATAGAGCGCGGCGGCAACGCCTAACACCAGCACCCCCACCGCGATGTCTCCCGGCGTGAGCGGACGCATGGTGGCGACGAGGAGCACGAGAATCGAGCCCAGCAGCACCCACAGAATCCATGGCAGCCGCGCGAGCGTCGCGCGAAGGCGCTGCGGTCGAAGCCCACGGGCATCCAACGCAGCGGCGGCTCGCGTGAGCTGCGCAATCGCTGAAGATCGCCCCTTCTCGGCTGTCGCCGACGGGCCCGCGAGCACGGCTGCGATGATCATGACTACTCCCAGGGTGACGAATGCGAGCATCACCGCCTGGGTTTCGCTCGTGAGACTGAGGTAAATTGCGCGGGTCGCATCCGTCGGCGCCTGCGTGGACAGAGCGGTCGCGGCGACCGATTCTCCAATCGCGATGGCGCCGCCGAGCGTCGCTCCCGTGACGAGCAGGATCGTGCCGGCTACGAAGACTGCACGGGGTCGCCGGGGGTACACAAGGATTCCGACGATCAGGAGCGTCAACGCGATCCACGGCAAGAAGTCGGCGGACGTGGTCACGACGGAGTACCCGAGCCGGGCCTGCGCGGTCGCGCGCAATTCCGCCAGCGTGATCGTGGCATCAATCTCTGGGATCGAATCGGCGATAGTGAATCCCGCGTCGATGAGTGCTGGCTTGAGTTCGTCGATGATTGGTCCGACTTGGATGACCACGGACCCGTTTTCGTCGATCGCGACGGCACCGTCGGGATTCGCCTCCATCACGCTCACGAATTGTCGATGGGCCACCGTCAGGGCCCGACGCCACACTGCGGCGAACACGTCGGATTCGACCACGACCGTAAGAGCGCTGCGGATGCCGGACCGCGCCTGGTCGGCGAGCAGGGGCGCAAGGCGGTCGCCTGCCGCGGCGAGGCGGGGAGTAGCTTGTGGGTCAAGTGCGTTGTCGAGCAGTTCGTTGACGAGATCATCGATCCCGAGCGCATCGTCAATCGCGACCGTTGCGCGCTCAACGATGAGCGCCTGGATGGCTGGGTTTTCGGAGAGCGGGGCGAGCGTGCCGACAAATCTGTTGGTGTCGCTGGCTTGTCGTGCGGCGAAGCCCACGACAATCGTGGCGGGCACCAGGAGGGTGGCAAGCACCACCATCGTCATTCCGAAAAACGCGCGGCCGCGCAACCGCTTTACGGTGCCCTGTTGCGACGTTCCGGACTCCACCGCCTCCGCGAGCGACTGAGCGCTGTCGTCTAGCTGCTCTCGAAGCCGCGCGTTCTCTGCCTCGACAGCGGCGAGTTTCGCTTCAATCTGGGCTTTGGTGAGTCCGGCCACGCGCTGCTCCCTCGATCGCGATGTCATCATCGCTGTTTGTCTCATCGCTGGCGTTCGCACACGCGCGAGCCGCTTCGCTCGCAATGAGACTAGCCCCAATCGCGGGCGCCTCCGTCATGCTCGGGGATTGAGTTTGTCAATCGATGTGAGGCGTTCGAAGGCTAGGTGGTCTCGCTCATTTCGTGCCCCTCGGCGACGGCGACGATTCGATTCACCATGCCGCTGAAAATGAGGCCGTGGAAGGGCAGCATCGACAACCAGTAAAGGCGTCCCGTGAGTCCGCGCGGGAAGAACACGGCGCGCTGAGAATACTCAGAACCGTCGTCGGTAGGGCGGACCGCAAGCTCAAGCCACGCGTTGCCGGGCACCCGCATCTCGGCCCGCAATCGCAGCAGCCGCCCCGGCTCGACTCGCTCAACCCGCCACACGTCGATCGCGTCGCCCACCGTCAGGCTCGAATTGGTGCGACGCCCTCGTTGCTGGCCAACGCCACCTGCGAGCCGGTCGACCCAGCCACGCAAGGCCCACAGCACCGAAGCGGAGTACCAACCGGTCGCGCCGCCAATCTGAGAAATAACTGTCCAAACGGCGGCCGGCTCGGCGGATGTCGAGCGCGTCCTGGCGTCTTCAAAAACGGTCCGACCCGCCCACTCTGGGTCGCTCGGCATGGGGTCACTTGGCGCATCGGTGACCCGGGCGTCGACCCAGCTGGTCTCCACCTGGTCAAGATCCACGCGCCCCAAGGCCAAGCGGATCGCCGCTCGATACTTCGTGAGGCCACCAGGCGGGGGTGGAATGAGGAGATCAATCGCGTCGTCCTTGACGACGCACGAGTGAAGCAACGACTCCACGAGCGGGCGAGCGATCTGCCGCGGCACGGGAGTCACGAGACCGACCCAGTGGGATGCGAGGCCGGGCGTCAACACCGGTAGTGCCGCGATGTGTCGCTGGGGAAGTCCTGCCTCGACCGCATAGCCGTTCATCATCTTCGAGTAGCGGAAGACATCCGGCCCCCCGATGTCGAATGCGCGATTTACGCCAGGCTCCGCGCGCGCCGCTGCAAGCAAGTAGTAGAGCACGTCTCGCACGGCGATCGGCTGGATGAAGTTGCGAACCCACTTGGGCGCGGGCATATACGGGAGCACTTCAGTGAGGTGGCGAATCATCTCGAACGACGCGGACCCGGAGCCGATCACCACTCCCGCTTGAAGCACGATGGTCGGCACCGCGGAGGCCAACAGAATGTCGCCGACCTCCTTGCGCGAAGCGAGGTGCGCAGACAGTTCGACACCCTCCGGATGCAGTCCGCCGAGATAGATGATGCGACCGACGCCGTGTGCGTTTGCGCTCCGCGCGACGTTGAGCGCGATCGCACGATCCAATGCGGCATAGTCGCGCCCGCTTGTCATCGAATGCACAAGGAAATAGACGAGGTCTACCCCCCGCATCGCCCTGTCCATGGCGTCGGGATCTTGGGCGTCGCCCTCGATCACGTCAACGGCGTCGGCCCATGGCAGGCCGTCGATGCGGGCTCGAGATCGCGTGAGGGTGCGCACCCGATACTTGCCTGCGAGCAGCCGCGGTACCAGCCGGCCGCCAATGTATCCGGTGGCACCGAGTACGAGCACGGAGGGAAAAGTGCCATCGTCGGATTGTTCTGCGCGCAGGGCATCCTCGGATCCCAACGGGCTACTCATCTCGACGAGCTCGGCGGCCGATTTTTCGTTCGTTGTCACGCGCTCGCTCCTCTGTGGCGCGCCATCGCGCCGTCTTACGCAATTCGAGAACACAAGGCCGAGTGCCCTGTATTCCCCACCCCAGCATGGCGGAGTTCAGCGAAGCACGAGCGCCTAAGCTCGCGCCGGCCGATCCCCAAGAAGTGTGATGTTGACGACGATAAGCGCCATGAGGAGCAGCGGGCCGACGAAGGTCCACGCCGTCGGCAGTATGCCCGCAAGCGCGCCTATGGTCGTCAGGACAAAGCCGAGAACTGGCCGCCGAGGAACCAACAGGGTTCCCGCGATCACGAGCGCGCCGCCGCCCACAAGGGTGGGAAACCAAAACCAAAAACCGCCGTCGCCGGTGACGACAAGTCGGACCGTCTCAGCGACGCCCGCGACTACGAGGGCTGATCCCAGAATCAGACCGAACCACTTCGACCACCGGCGCATGATCCGAAACTACACCGCAGCGGCGAGGCGCGGCCGCGTGCCTTAGAGCAGCCGGTGGAGGGCGTGGAGCGGAATCTGCACCCAGTCCGGCCGGTAGTTCATCTCGTACACGACCTCGTACACCGCCTTGTCAATTTCGTAGGCGTGAAGGAGGGCGGCAGCCGACTCGGAGTGCTCGTAACCGTAGCCACGCAGGAACGCGATGCGGTTGCGACGCACCCAGTCGTCTGCGTGCTCGTCGGCGTGCTCACCCCGTGCTGCGGCCACGGAGTGCGCCGCGTAGTCGAGCGAACGGAGCATGCCTGCAACGTCCCGCACCACGGCGTCGAGGTGCGAGCGCTCTGCGAGTGCCTGAGAGGGCTCGCCTTCAAAGTCGATGATCTTCCAGCCCGAGGTTGTGCGTAAGGTCTGGCCGAGGTGGAAGTCTCCGTGCACACGTTGAACCGGGATCGGCTCAGCGGGATCGATGGCTGCGTATGCGGCCCGAGCCCGCTCCGCGAACGCACCGACGGCCTCCTGCGTGGCTACAGCGCTGTCGAGGCGCGCGTTGAGTCGACGCACAAGCGCCGCAACCTCGTCGGGACCCCACGTTCCCGTCGGCAGCGCCTCGCGCATCTGCTCGTGCACCCGCGCGAGGCTCCAGCCCAGGCCCTCGCATTCGGTGGCGAAGTCGCCTACGGCTTCGCGTGCGCGAACGTCTTCGGCCTGGAGGACTCGAACACTCGCGCGGGCGGCGTCCCATCCGTCGCTCGCGGAACGCTGAAAGACGCCCGCCATCGCGAGATCGAACTCGCCACTCCTTATCGAGCCCTGCAGCGGCGAGATCTGCTCAGAACCGAGCAGCGTCAACGCGGCTTGCACCTCGATATCCGGGTTGTGGCCCGCCATCAGCTTGCGGAAGAACTTGATCATGGTGTCGCCAACGATGAGCGAGGTGTTGCTTTGCTCCGCTGACATCAGCACGCTGTCGGCATCCCGCTCCAGGGCAAAGTCGCCGATTCGGGAGTACTCGATGTCGTCGGGAGTCACCGCCCCGTCCACGAATCCGCCCAGCAAGATGCTCCGTGCCTCGGGATCGTGCATCGCGTCGTACACGAAGTACGACTGTCCGTCGAGGAGCGCCGGCCCTATCAGTCCACGAGCCAGGTCCTCGCGAGGCGCCAGTCGATACGACAGCGGCACGCTGTAGGTCGATCCCGCAACCACGAGCTCGACGCGCACTCCCAACCCGCCGGTCGGATCGCTCAGCCACTCCAACTCGCGTACCGCCGTGATCTCCACGGCGCCGCTTTCACCGAACCAACGCTGGCTTGACAAGTACGCCGCGAGTTCGGGGTGTGCAATCCATTGGCTCATGCGGCTGATTGTTCCACAGGAGCCGCGTGGCCGACGGGGGAGGAGCAGAACCCGTAGGGAGCCAATCGGAGACTGTGGGCCGGGCCCGCTTCACCGAGAATTCTCGACAGATCGGCGCCTGCGCGTCGCGTCAGGGTGCGCGCCCGCGCGGTTTCCAGCCGAACAGGGGAGGGCTTGGTATCTGGAGGGAGGCGCCAGACCTAGAAACCCACCATCAGGAAGATCAGCACGCCAGCGGCAACGATCCATAGCGCGAGGGCAGCCCACGCGGTCGGAACGGCCCAGGACTTGCCCGATCGCGCGGCGACGAGCGCCGCGACAATCACGATCGCCGCGACGAGCGCTCCCGCGAAGCCGAGCACCATGGTTGTGGCCAAGCCGATCGCACCCGACGCGAGGCCCTCGGGGCCCGGCGACACGGCAGGAGCGACAAACGAGAAGATCACGACTGCAGCGACCAATCCGAGGAGCGCAACGAGTGGTCCACGCGAAGTCGACACATTGGAGTTGGACGAAGTCGGCGAAGCCGAATTTGCGGAAGTCATAAGCACATGATCGCGTGGCGAGACCCCTCCCGCCACTCCATTCCACGGCGATTTTCGCTGGCCGTCGACAGACCTCACCGCGGCTAGAGTTCACGGCATGGCGAAGCTGTACTTCCGATACGGAGCGATGAATTCTTCCAAGACGGCGCTGCTGCTCACCGCCGCACATAACTACGAAGAACGCGATCAACATCCGGTCATCGTCAAGCCTGGCACCGACACCAAGGCAGGACAATCGGTGTCGTCTCGCATCGGAATCAACCGAGTGGTCGACGTTGTGGTCGGGCGCGCGGACTCCTTGCTTCACGCACTGAACGACCATCGTCCGCTCGACGAGATCGACGCGGTGT
>JAHEMW010000071.1 GCA_024643505.1 Demequinaceae bacterium | reverse complement strand
GGCCATCAGCGACCGCCCATGCCTGCGACGACACGCTCGAGGCCGGCCACGACCTCATCCGTGCGAGCTATGGCAGCGCGCTCAAGAACCTTCGAGATGCTGGGGCTCGCCTCCGCTCCAGTGACCCGCTCGATCGGCTGGTCAAGCCAGTCGAAGAACCGGCGTTGGAGCTCGTCGGACAACCATGCGCCGTACGAGGTTCCCTGGGCTCCCTGCTCCACAATCAGCACGGCGTTGGTCTTCTTGACGGACTCGCCGATCGTGTCCCAGTCGAGAGAGGCGCGGTCGAGCCAGCGAAGATCGATGAGGTCCGCGTCCACTCCCGTCTCTTCGAGAGCCTCAACGCAATGTTTGACCATCGAGAGGTAGCTGATGACGGTGACATCCGACCCGGTACGCCTCAATGCAGCCCTTCCCGGCGGCAAGATGTAGTCGAGGTCGCCTTCGGGAACCGTGTCCTTGGTTCCATAGAGGTCGACGTGCTCGATCACGAGCACCGGGTCCTGAAGCGCGAGCGCTGCGTTCATGAGCCCCACATAGTCTGCGGCGGTCGATGGAGCCACGATGCGCCACCCGGGGCTGGTCGCGAAGATTCCGGCCGGGTCCATGAGGTGCTGCGAGCCGTATCCCGATCCCATGGCGACTTTGGTTCGCAGCACGAGCGGCACGGGGTTCTGCCCGCCGAACATGTGTCGCGCCTTCCCGATCTGGTTGAAGACCTGGTCCGCGGCGACCCACATGAAGTCCGGATACATGAACTCCACGACGGGTCGGAACCGGCCGTCGAGCGCTAGGCCTTCGGCGAGGCCGGTGAACGCGTTCTCGCTGATCGGCGTGCCCATGACTCGCTCCGGACCGTACTTCTTGGCGAGGCCCTTCGTGGCGCCATTGGTGCCGCCGTTCAGGCGGTGCACGTCCTCGCCCAGCACCACGATGCGGTCGTCCGTCTCCATGCGGCGATCCATCACGGCCGCCACGGCGTCCACAAACTTCAGGTTGCGGGTGGGCCCCGTGTAGTCGAGCGGATCCGCGACCGAGAGTGACTCCAACTCGCTAAGGTCCCCGCGCACTCCCACGTTCACGAAGCCCGCGTCGGGCCACAGGTCGGGGCGGATGCGTCGCTTGCCGTCTGTCTCGGGGTCGTCTTCCAGCAACTCGGCCGCGGCCCTCGTCATCGCCGCCTGGGCTCGCTCGCGCAGCGCCGTCACGCCCGCCTCGTCGATGTGGCCGAGCGTGATCATCTCCGTCGCGACGCGCTCAAGCGGATCGCGTGCGCGCCATTCGGCCTCTTCTTCCTTGGTGCGATAGCCGAAGGCGCTGCCGGGGTACGGGCCGTTCTGGTGGAAGAAGCGATAGACCTCGGCCTCGATGATCGCGGGGCCCTCTCCGGAACGCATGCGCTCGGAGGCGGCTTCCATCGCGAGGTGGACGGCCAGCGGGTCCATGCCGTCGACGCGCCACGAAGGTATGCCGAATCCCTGACCGCGAACGGAGAACCGCGGGTCCGCGCTGATCTCCTCGGCCTTGGTGGCGACCGCGTAGAGGTTGTTTTCGATGAAGAAGCAGACGGGCACCTTCCAGGTGGCCGCGAGGTTCATCGATTCGAGCACGGAGCCGATCTGGCTGGCGCCGTCACCGAAGTAGTTGATCGTGAGGTCGGTGGTGCCGCTGTGTTGCTGGGCCCACGCATTGCCCGCAGCCGCCGGTGCGCCGCCACCGACGATGGCGTTCGTGCCGAGAGCGCCGGCCTCGAACCACTGGAGGTGCATCGAGCCTCCGCGGCCCCGGCAGTAGCCCTGCGCCAGGCCGAGAATCTCGGCAAGCGTTCGCTGCAGCACCTCCTGCACGGTCGCGTCGAGGTCTGCCGACGGATCCATCGTGCCGCCCGAGACGTGGGTGAGTGCCTTGGCGAGAAACTGGTGGTGCCCACGGTGGGAGCCGTTCACGCCATCCGTGGAGCGCAGGCCGACGATCGAGCCGACGGCGCCGCCCTCCTGGCCGATGCTGGAGTGAGCGGGGCCGTGCACCAGTCCCTCTCCGGCGAGCTCGAGAACAGTCTCCTCGAACGCACGAATGAGGTGCAGCTCGGTGAGCATCGTGCCGAGCAGGGCGGGGTCCGCGGCCTTCCAGTCGTCGGCCGTCGTCGAGATCTCGGTCCAGTCAACATCAGCGTTCAGACGTCTTTGTCGTGGCATGAACGGCACGATACGCCTAAGTTGTAGCCAATACAACAGGGAATTGGCGCGCAAGGGTGGAATGTACGGCAAAAGTGCGCAACAATGTATCCAATAGACGAGGGAGTCGATTTGTCACGCGGGATACCGGGCATGCGCGGAATGGATCACATCGGCTTCACGGTGCCCGACCTCGACCAGGCGGAGCGCTTCCTCGTCGATGTCCTGGGCGCGCAGCACATCTACTCGCTCGGGGCAAAGCGCGCAGACGACGACTGGATGGCCGTGACCTTGGGGGTTCACGCGCGTACCGTCATCGAGGAGATCCGGTTCTATCGGCTCGGCAACGGCACCAACATCGAGACCTTTCTCTACAACGCGGCCGACGGTCAGGCTCCGCAGCCGCGCAACAGTGACATCGGCGGCCACCACCTCGCAATCTACGTCGATGACATGGACGCCGCCATCGAGCACTTGCGCGCGCACGACGTCGAGATCATGGGATCGCCCGTCGCGAGCGCGGGCGCCGCGGAGGGTCAACGCTGGCTGTACTTCCGCAGTCCGTGGGGTATGCAGTTCGAACTCGTGAGCTATCCCGGCGGGAAGTCTTACGAGGCGGACGCTGAGGTGAAGCTGTGGCATCCGTGAGCACTGAACCCGCACCTATCCTCGAGCCTGCCCGGCATGGCGCAGCTGGATCGCGCATCGCGGACGAGCTCCGACAATCGATACTTTCCGGGGCCTACGAGCCGGGTGCGCGCATCCGGCAGGAGGACCTAGCCGACCTCCATGGCGCGAGCCGTCTGCCCGTGCGCGAGGCACTTCGCGTCCTAGAAGGCGAGGGCCTCGTGACCGTGGTCGCCAATACCGGTGCGTGGGTGTCTCGCCTGAGCCTCGCTGAATGCGAGGAGATGTACCAGATTCGCGAGCGCGTCGAACCGCTGCTGCTGCGCTACAACGTGCCGTTGATGAGCGACGATTTCATCGACGAGCTCGAGGCGCTTGCGACCCAGATCGAGCTCTCGGCGGACGTCGAGGACTTCATCACCCTGGACCGCCGGTTTCACCTCTCGATGTACGGTGCCGCCGAGACCAACCTGCTCGGCGACATCGTGCTGCGGCTGTGGAACCGCACCCATCATTACAGGCGCGCGTTCACGCGCGTGTTCAGCAGGGGCAACGACCAGAGCGTCCATTACGAGCATCACCTCTTGGTGTCCGCAATCCGACGCCGTGACCTAGGCGAGGCCGAGCGCGTGCTTGCGGGCCACATTCGCCGCACGCGACTGGAGTTGGCACGTCACCCCGAAGTCTTCTCCCACCACCCATAGAACGAGGAGCCTCATGGCCATCGCGACCATCAACCCGACCACGGGCGAGACTCTCGCCACGTTCGAGCCGCATGACGCTGGCGAGGTTGAGCGCCGGATCGCCGAGGCGCACGCGGCCTACGTTGCGCTACGGACCACGACATTCGAGCAGCGGGCCGACTGGATGCTACGCGCGGCCGAGTTGCTCGAAGACGAGGTCGAGCCGACCGCGCTGATGCTCACCGCCGAAATGGGCAAGCCGCTCGCACAGGCCAGGGCGGAAGTGCTCAAGTGCGCGAAGAACATGCGCTTCTACGCGCGCAACGCCGAGAGCTTCCTCGCCGACGAGCCGCTCGACGACCCGGCAAGCGTCGCGGCGTCGTACGCGTCCGCCCGCTACGAACCCCTGGGTGTGGTGCTTGCGGTGATGCCGTGGAACTATCCGCTGTGGCAAGTGATCCGCTTCGCGGCGCCCGCCCTCATGGCCGGCAACACCGGGCTGCTCAAGCACGCGTCCAATGTTCCGCAGGCGGCGCTGTACCTCGACACGCTGTTCGAGCGCGGCGGTTTCCCCGCAGGATCGTTCCGCACCCTGCTGGTCGGCGCCCGCGAGGTTGCGCCTGTGATCGAGGACTGGCGAGTGAAGGCGGTGACCCTGACCGGCTCGGAGCCCGCGGGACGTGCGGTCGCGTCGACCGCCGGAAGCCAGATCAAGAAGGCCGTGCTCGAGCTTGGAGGGTCGGACCCCTTCATCGTGATGCCGTCCGCCGACCTCGACGCAGCTTCCACGACGGCCGTGAAGGCGCGCGTGGCCAACAACGGCCAGTCGTGCATTGCGGCGAAACGCTTCATTGTTCACGAGGACGTGTACGACGAGTTTGCAGCGATCTTTGCGACGAAGATGGCGGCCCTGGTGGTGGGCGATCCCCTCGACCCTGCCACGGACGTCGGGCCTCTCGCGACGGAGGCCGGCCGTGACGATATTGCGGAACTCGTCGACGACGCGGTCTCTCGGGGCGCGACCGTGCTCGCGGGTGGTTCGGCTCCCGACCGTGAGGGCTGGTTCTACACCCCCACGCTTCTCGCCGATCTCACGGACGACATGCGGCTCGTGATGGAGGAGGCATTCGGCCCCGTCGCGACCCTCTACAAGGTGGCCGACCGTGAAGAGGCCGTGCGCATAGCGAATCAGACCACGTTCGGGCTCTCGAGCGCCGTGTGGACGTCCGATGCGGACGAGGAAGCATGGTTCATCCGCGCGCTCGACGCCGGCGCCGTCTTCATCAACGGGATGACCGTGTCGTACCCCGAATTGCCATTCGGTGGCATCAAGGACTCCGGATACGGGCGCGAGCTCGCCGCCGCCGGCATCCGTGAGTTCTGCAACCTCAAGACGGTGTGGAAGTCATGACGACGCGCGAGATCGGCTTCCTTGGGCTGGGCACGATGGGCTCGGCCATCGCCGGGCGACTCGTGGGTGGCGGTCACGACGTCGCGGTGTGGAACCGGTCCCCCGGGGCCGCCGAGCCACTCGTGTCGCAGGGGGCGGTGCAGGTGAACACCGCGCGGGAGGCACTGGCATGTCCCCTCAGTTTCTCCATGCTTGCGAACGACGAGGCGGCCGACGCCACCCTGTCGGCGGAGGCTCTCGAGGGCGAGGCCGGTCGCGTCCACGTGAACATGGCGACAATCAGCGGTAGCCTCGCCTCTCGCCTGGCCGAGAGGGCGCGTGCCGCCGGAGTGATCTACGTTGCCGCCCCCGTGCTCGGGCGGCCGCCCGTGGCGGCCGCCGGCAAGCTCAACATCCTGGTGGCGGGGCCGCCGGACGTGGTCGCGAGCCTGGAGCCATATCTGGGTCTGCTCGGTGTGCGCACCTGGAACATGGGCCCGAATCCGGCCTCAGCCAACGTCGTGAAGATCGCGGTGAACTACGACATCATTCACGCCCTCGAGGCGATCGGCGAGTCCGTCGCCCTCGTGGAGCGCTACGGCGTGGATGCAGGCGACTTCGTGGAGCTGCTCGGCAGCACGCTGTTTGGCGGGGTGGTCTACCCGGGTTATGGGAAGATCATCGCCGATCGCAGCTACCGGCCCGCTGGTTTCACGGTCGAACTCGGCCTCAAGGACCTCAGCCTCGCCGAGGAGGCTGCGGCCGAGGCCGGCCTGCCGCTCCCTACGTCCGCCGCGCTTCGTGAGGTGTTCGAACGAGCGCTTGCCGACCCGAACCTCGCGGGCGCCGACTGGTCGGCGATCGCCGAGATCTCGAGGGGCGGCAGTACCGCGTAGACCGCCCCTCGAAATCTCAGGAAGCGGGCGTCTCGCCGCGACCCGCCGGGGTGTTGAGGTGCGACTGCGAATCACGAACCGTGGTGAGGGGTCCCCCGACGGCGAAGTAGCGCTGGCCCGCGACGAGGAGTTCCTCAGCGGGGAACTTCGTGATGACCTGGCAACCGTCGGCGGTGACCACGACCTCCTCTTCGATGCGCGCCGCACCCCACCCGTCGGCGGACGGCCAATATGTCTCGAGAGCGAAGACCATGCCCTCTTCGATCACCTCGGGGTGTTCGAGCGAGACGAGCCGGGAGAAGATCGGCTTCTCCCAGATCGAGAGTCCGACGCCGTGGCCGTACTGCAGCGCGAACGCCGCCTCTTCGTCGGCGAAGCCGAACTCCTGCGCCGTGGGCCATACGCTCACAATGTCGGCCGTGGTCGCGCCCGGCTTGACGAGCGCGATCGCCCAGTCCATGTACTCACGCGCTCGCTTGTAAGCGTCGCGCTGCGCCGAGCTGGCCGACCCCACCGCAAAAGTGCGGTAGTAGCAGGTGCGGTACCCGTTGAAACTATGCAGGATGTCGAAGAAGGCCGGGTCACCGGGGCGGATCAGGCGGTCAGAGAAGACGTGCGGGTGCGGCGAGCAGCGTTCGCCGGAGATCGCGTTGACCCCCTCCACATACTCTGAGCCGAGGTCGTAGAGCGTCTTGGCCACGAGGCCGACGGCCTCGTTCTCGCGCACACCCGGCCGCAGGAACCGGTAGAGCTCGTCATAGGCGGCGTCGACCATCGACGCCGCCTGCGTGAGCAGCCCGATTTCGTCGTTCGTCTTGATCC
This sequence comes from Demequinaceae bacterium, assembly GCA_024643505.1. GTDB lineage: Bacteria > Actinomycetota > Actinomycetes > Actinomycetales > Demequinaceae > Demequina. The sequence continues at coordinate 2,286 of JAHEMW010000071.1, read as the reverse complement.
GGCGCGCCTCCATGAAGAGCTGCTGGCCATCGACCACCTGAATGCCCAGCTGCTGGAGGGCGAAGAGCACGGGCAACTCGATCACGTCGACGCCGAGCGGCTGGTCGGCGACGCCGAATTTGTCGAGCTCGCGCTTGATCTTCGCCGCAAGCTTCTGGGCGATCTCGGCGTCGGGCGAGAACGCGCCACGCAGGGTCGAGATGCCTGCCCGCGCGCCCGACTCGAGCCGGGGTCGGGGTGCACCATGGTGCGGAGCGTGGGGGTCCGCATCGGCTTCCGCGGTCGTGGTGTCCAGCCACGGGTTGTAGAGGGCGTGGTGCTTGGCGGCCGAGCCGAAGTCCCACGAGATGGGGTCGGTCTCGCGGGTGAGGAGGCTGAAGCGGATGAGCTTGTCCATCGCCCAGGTGCCGATGTGAGTCGACGTCATGTATCGGATGTTCGAGAAGTCGAATGCGAGCACGGCGCCCAGGTCGGAACGGCTCAATTCCGCCTTCAGGCGTGCGAGTCGCTCCGATCGGAGGCGATCGAAATCTATCCGCTGCTCCCAATCGACCGCGTTGGTTCCGGTGGTGTCAGTGTTGCGCATGGATTCCTCCTCGAACGACCTCATTGACGTTCAGTTGCTTTGACGTAATGTTTACTTTAAGTGAACACGCCTGTCCAGAAACCCGGCTTCCGGAGCCGACCGCCGCTGGCCGCACGCGCCGATCCTCCAGCATGTCCGGGCGACGCAGCCCGCCGCTTTGGGTGCGCCGATCCCGCGCGGAGCCGACGCGCGGCTGAACTCTGCGGTCGACGGGCCCCGCGTGACGGACGAAATTCGCCCCTGATTCCAAGCTTCGCGACAGCATGTCGGGTCACGTCCCGCCGGCTCTAGACCGACGGAAGCGAGCCGCCATAGGCACTATTGCGGCGAACAGCACGAACGCACCCTGCAGCCAGTACTGCCACGACAGAGACAGTCCCAGGAAGCTCAGCGAGTTTGTGATGGTCTGCAGCAGGATGCCAGCGACGGCGACGGCAATCGCCGAGCCGGATCCGCCGAAGATGCTCGCGCCGGCGATCACGATCGCGGTGACAGACGTCAACGTCAGTGCCTGCCCCGTGTTCGCGTCGCCAATCCCGGTCTTGGAATAGAGCACGAATCCCGCGACCGCGGCGAGGAGGCCAGCCGCCACGGCCGCGAAGAGCCGCATCGACGGCACGCTGACGCCCATGCGATTTGCCTTGACGGGGTCGGAGCCAGCGGCGCGCAGCCCGCGGCCGAGCCCCGTGCGCTTGATGATGAATGAGAGGCTGAGCGAGATGGCGATCGCGAGCATGAGCACCACGGGAACTCCCGCGATCGTGGTGCCGATCCCCGACATGATCTCCTTCGTCGCGGAGCCTCCGGGGCTGGGCCGGAGCACCTGCGCGGTGCCGACGACGGCGATAGAGGTCACCAGGGTCGCGATCACCGGGGGTATCGAGAGCTTGGTTACGAGCAGACCGTTGATGAGGCCCACGAATGCGCCCGCGGCGAGAGCCAGGACAACCCCGAGCGCGAACATCGACCCCGAACTGCCAAAGAACGAGATGATCACACCCGAGAGAGCGACCACCGAACCGATGCTGAGGTCGATGCCCCCGGTCATGACGACGAGCAGCTGGGCAAGCCCCACGAGGATGAGAGTCGCCGAAGCGGCGAGCATTTGGCTCATGTTGAGCGGGCTGATGAACGCGGTCGACACGATGGTGGTCGCAATGCCGAGAAGCACAGTGAGCGCTGCAAGGATCGCAGCCTGCGCCTCTCCGCCGAACGTGAATCCGCGCTTGCGCTTGGAAGGTACCGCGGAGACGGACTGCTCGGAGTGTCCTGTCGACATGACCGCTGCACCGGTGATGGACCGCTCCGTGACCTCATCGCCATCGAGGACTGCCTGAACCCGACCTCGCGAGAAGACGAGTACCTGATCGCAGAGCCCCTCGAGCTCGACGGCGTCAGTCGAGAGCACGATGACGGCGGTGCCCGAGTCGGCCATGGCACGGAGGAAAGAGTAGATCTCGACGCGAGCGCCTGCGTCCACCCCTTGGGTCGGGTCCTCGACGAGCAGCACCTTGGGGTCACCGAGGCGGGCGCGTGCGAGGAGTACCTTCTGCTGGCTGCCACCGGAGAGCGAGGTGACGGGAGTCTCCAGCGTGGGCGTCTTGACCGCGAGCCCCGCGATAGCCCGCTGAGTCAGCGCGTATTCGCGTGGGCGGCTGACGAAGCCGCGCGGCATCGCCAAGTCGAGGGACGGCGCAACG
>JAHEMW010000070.1 GCA_024643505.1 Demequinaceae bacterium | reverse complement strand
GACAAGGACGCGGACGGGCTTCACCCGACGAACCTCGGACGGCTCGTCCTTCGAGTCTCCGAAGAGGTGACGTCGCCCCTGCCGTGTACGCCGAAGGGGATCATTGAATTACTGGTGCGACACGGTGTTGACCTCCGCGGCAAGGAGGTCGTGGTCGTCGGCCGTGGCACCACAGTCGGTCGCAGCGTTGGCCTGCTGCTGACGCGCAAGGCGGTGAATGCGACGGTGACGCTGTGCCACACCGGAACCGTCGACCTCGCTTCGCATACCCGCAATGCCGATGTCATCATCGCGGCGGCCGGTGTGCCCGGAATCGTCGACGGCTCGATGGTCAAGGAGGGCGTCGTCCTGATCGACGTCGGAGTCAGTCGAATCACTGACGAATCGACCGGCAAGTCCCGCGTCGCCGGTGACATCTCAGCCGACGCACGCGAGAAATCGTCGTGGTACTCGCCGAACCCCGGCGGCGTCGGACCGATGACGCGCGCGATGCTGCTTTCCAACGTCGTCGAGGCCGCAGAGCGGGCGGCAGGCGCCGCGTGAGGCTCGCAACCGTCAACGTCAATGGCGTGCGCGCCGCCCTGCGCAAAGGCATGGTTGGTTGGCTTGAAACAGTTGACGCCGACATCGTGTGCCTCCAAGAGGTGCGCGCTCCCGACGAGGTCGTGAAGGACGCGTTTGCCGGTCAATGGCACGTCGCGCACCAGGCGTCAGACATCAAGGGGCGATCGGGAGTCGCAATCCTGTCGCGAATCGAGTTGCGTGATGTTCGCGTTGGCGCCGACGTCTTTGGCGAGTCGGGCTCACGTGCGACTCATACGGGCCGGTGGATCGAGGCGACCGTTGGCACGCCAACTGGCGACGTGCGCGTCGTCTCGACCTACGTGCATTCGGGCGACGTCGGCACGCCAAAGATGGACGACAAGTTCGCCTTTCTTGACATGGCGACGACGCGGCTCGGTGAAATCGCGAGTCAGAGCGAATTCGCCGTCACCGTGGGGGATATCAACACCGCGCACGACAACCGCGACATCCGAAATTGGCGTGGGAATCTCAAGTCCGCGGGATTCTTGCCGGAGGAGCGCGCATACCTCGATCGCTGGTTCGGGTCAGGGTGGGTGGACGTGCACCGCGCGCTCGCCGGCGACGTTGACGGCCCATACACGTGGTGGTCCATGCGCGGCAAAGCCTTCGACAATGACGCTGGTTGGCGCATCGACTACCAGATTGCGACGACAGCCCTGGCCGATCGCGCGATCGCGGCCCGTGTCGACCGCCAGGCGTCGTGGGACGCGCGTTGGACGGACCACGCCCCGCTCGTGGTGGATTACGAACTCGGCTAGACCATGAGGAAGCGGGGCTCATCAAGGTCGAAGTCTCGAAAGGCCGACGCGACCGCGAGCGCTACCCGCTCCGCCTGAGCTCGCCTCACGAGCGCAACCACCGATCCGCCGAACCCTGTTCCCACCATTCTTGCGCCGAGCGCCTGCGCGTTATACGCCGCGTCGACGGCCACGTTGAGTGGCGTGGTTGACGACTCGAAGTCCACTTCCAGGGACGCATGCGATCGGTACAGAGCCTGTCCCACATTCACGAACCTTTCGTGCGCAGGGGCCGTGCCAGACAGTTCCGCGACGACCGTCCGCACCCGCTCGATCTCCGTGACAACGTGACGGGCGCGGCGACGGATCACCGGGTCCGCAATGGAGTTCACGCGAGCGATGGCGTGTGGCCCGTCCGCGACTTCGCGCAACGTGCGAACGCCGAGCACGTCGCACGCGACGCGACACTCGCTCCACCGCGCGAGAAAATACTGGTCAGCGGCTGCCTCACGCGATCGCGTGTCCACGATGATGAGGCCGAGACCGTACTCGGGGAATGACAATGGCTGAGCCACCGCCTCAACGGGCCGGCACGAGAAGTCGAGCACGAGCGCCTCGCCGACCTTGCATCGCAACGCCGTGTGGTGACCGAGTCCTGCGGTCGGCTTGCCGACGAAGCCGTCTTCGCCCTCCTGACACGCTTCCGCGAGGTCGATGCGGCCGAGATCGGTGTCCAGCGCGAGTCCCCAGCAGTCGTTCGCGGCGAGGGCAGTCGCCGCTGCCACGGCGGACGACGCCCCGAGCCCTGCGGCGATGGGGACGCAACTCTCGACCGCGATGTCAATGCCGGAGCTGAAGTACCCGCGCTCCCGTAGCGCCCACAACACACTGACCGCGGTCGTCGGCCATCCCTCGACGTTTCCCGGGACAAGTTCATCAATGTCGCCGATCCACACGATCTCGTCAGACCCGAGCGCCTCGTGCTGACCCGTAGCGATTCGCACGGTCGTGTCGGGGCGCGGCGCAGCCGCGACGTAGGCGCGGTGCGGGAGCACTGTCGGCAGGGCTAACCCATCGCTGTAGTCCGTGTGATCGCCGACAACAGTGACGCGGCCTGGTGAACTGCGCGAGGTCGCGGACGAAGCGCCAAACGCTCGGGTGAAGAGGGCACGGGCTCGCTCGTCGCCGTCCGTCCGCGTCCACGCCGTGTTCCACGACGGCGTGAGGGCGAGCGGGACTGACGTCACGTTGTCATTGTGCCAGCGACACGTGGGTAACGGACGGGCGCACGCGCCGTCGTACCATTGCCTGGTGGCACTAACGCCGCGTCAATGAAGGAGCTCTCATGGCAAAGAAGACCGACGAGGCCGCAGCGGAGCCGACGCCGGAGCCGACGCCCGAGCCCGTCGTTCACGCTGTCGCGATGCCGCCCTCGGTGCTCGATCGCGTGCGCGCCAACCGGATGGGCCCGCTCGCCGTCGCGCTTGGAGTGGCTGTCGCGACCGGCCTTCTGCTGTCCACACTGGTGCCAACGGATCCCAATGTGCTCGCGCTCGGGATACTCGGGGCGCTCGTTTCGGCAGCCGTCGGGTTCGTCGTGCGGTACCTGTCGCTCAGCCACGGGTGGCGTACTCAGGCGATCGCCCTTGTCGCGACGGTCCTTGGCGTTCACATCATGGCGACGACCGGGATGGTCAATGGCGCTGGCGGGGGCACGATCGGCGGCTTGGTGACGCTGCCCAACCCTGACTTCGGCGACGCGTTGCTCATGGCTCTCGCGCTTCCTGCCGTCTCGTCCGGCGCTATCCTCGCCGGATTGACCGCCGCGATCATCGCCGGCTGGTCCGCCCGTTCGGCGAACGATTCCGAGAACTAGAGCGGGTTCGTCTTCACAGGAGTGACGCCGAGCGACTTACCCGCGAGGCCCCGTTGACGCGTCGCGAGCGCGGTAGCGATACTGCGCAACGCGATCGCTGCCGGAGACTCGGGCAGTGACAGGACCACAGGGGTACCGCCGTCGCCAGCCTCGCGTGCGCCGATGTCGAGAGGTATCTGGCCGAGTAGCGGCACCCGCGTGCCAATGGTCGCGCTGAGCCTGGCCGCAACACTCTGTCCGCCCCCGCTGCCAAAAAGTTCGAGGCGAGTGCCGTCCGGCTGAGTCAACCACGACATGTTCTCGATGACTCCCGCGACGTTCTGCGACGTTTGCGTCGCGATCGAACCCGCTCGCTCGGCGACAGTCGCGGCGGCGGCCTGCGGCGTCGTGACGACAAGCAACTCCGCGTGCGGAAGCAACTGCGCGACCGAGATGGCGATATCGCCAGTTCCTGGCGGGAGGTCGAGCAGCAGGACGTCGAGGTCGCCCCAGAAGACGTCCGCGAGGAACTGTTCAATGGCCCGATGCAGCATCGGTCCTCTCCACACCACCGGCTGGCCCGCGGGGACGAACATGCCGATGCTGACCGCTTTGACCTCATGCGCAATCGGCGGAAGCAGCATGTCGTCGATCCTGGTCGGCTGCGTCGTGATGCCGAGCATTGACGGAATCGAAAAACCGAAGATATCGGCGTCAAGGACGCCGACCTTGAGGCCGTCAGCCGCCATCGCGACCGCCAGGTTTGCGGTGACGGTGGACTTGCCCACGCCGCCCTTGCCCGACGCGACCGCGTAGATCCGCGTGAGGTTGCCCGGTTGGGTGAATGCGATCACGGGCTCCGGCTTTCCGCCGCGCAGTCTGGCCCGCAGGTCGTGTCGCTGCTCGTCGCTCATGACGCCGAGCTCGATCCGCACGTCGGTCACACCCGCGACCGAGCGAGCGGCGGCCTCAACGTCGCCGGTGATTCGCTCCCGCATGGGGCAGCCGGATGTGGTGAGGTCGATGCCGATCACGGCCACACCGTCTGCGTTCACGGCAGTTGAGCGGACCATCCCGATTTCGGTGATGGGTCGGCGGATTTCGGGGTCGATGACGCGCGCGAGCGCGGCATCGAGCGACTCGAGTACGGGCATGCCCACCATGCTAGGCGCAGGGCGCGGACCCGCCGCGCCGCTAGTCGTTCGTGCGTTGGCGACCCTTGGCCGACTTCGCTGATTTCACCGGCTTCGACGAACCGTCATCCGGACCGAGTTCGTCGTCGAGAGAGCGAAGCTCCTCGAGCAAACCGCGCAGCTCGGAGCGCACAAAATCGCGCGTAGCGGTCTCGTTTATCGCTTGTCGCAGCGCCGCGACCTCGCGAGCCAGGTACTCGGTGTCGGCGAGCGAGCGCTCTGCACGTTGACGATCCTGTTCGGCCGATACCCGGTCTCGGTCGTCCTGACGATTCTGGGCGAGCAGGATGAGCGGTGCCGCGTACGACGCCTGCAACGACAGGACCAGCGTGAGTGCCGTGAAATACAGCGCGGGAGAATCGAATCGCCACGCCTCAAGCGCCGGGATGCTGTTCCACACCAGCCACACGATGACGAAGATCGTCAAGTAGACGAGGAACCGGGGCGTGCCGATGAAACGGGCGATGCCCTCGGAAATGCGACCAACGCGATCGGTATTGCGGCGGCGAGCGATCCCGAAACCGCGCCGTTCGCCCTTTGGCCGGTCCAGTCGCTCAGCCACGAGTCACTCCGCTCGGGGGCTGGTCCTCTTCGAAGTGCTCGCGCCAGTCCCGCGGAAGCAGGTGATCGAGCACGTCGTCGATAGAGATCGCACCAACGAGACGGTGATCGGCGTCGACCACGGGAAGCGCCAGGATGTCGTATGCCGCCATCTGGCGCGAAACCTCGTCGAGCGAATCGGCTGGGTCGACCGGCGCTATGGCTGGGTCGACGAACGCGCCGATCGCTTCGTGAGGCGCTTCCCTGAGCAGCCGCTGAAGGTGCACGATTCCGATGTAGCGCCCGGTCGGCGTTTCGAGTGGCGGGCGCACGACGAACAGCATGGACGCGAGGGCAGGAGCGAGCTCTTGTTTTCGCACGAGCGCGAGGCACGTCGCGACGGTGGTCTCGGGACCAACGATCACGGGCTCGGTTGTCATCAGTCCGCCGGCGGTGTCATCGGCGTAGTTGAGGAGTTGTCGCACCTGCTTCGCGTCTTCTGGCTCCATCAGTTCGAGGAGCGCGGCCGCCTCGGAGGGTGGGAGGTCGCCGAGGAGGTCGGCGGCGTCATCCGGATCCATCGCCTCGAGCACGTCGGCGGCGCGATCGGAGCGAAGCGTCGACAACAGCACGACCTGGTCTTCCTCCGGCATCTCTTCCAGAACGTCGGCGAGGCGTTCGTCGTCGAGCGCCGCGGCGATCTCGGCGCTGCGCGAGGGTGACATTTCCATGAGCGCCGCGGCAAGGTCGGCCGGCTTGTGGTCGGAGAACGACTGGATGACGAGCTCCGCGCCTTGGTTCTCGTCGCGCTGCGCGAGGCCGGTCACATGGTCGACGTCGACCACCACGGATTCCCCTCGGCGCGGGAACCCGAGCACTCCCTTGCGGCGCTCGGACTTGCGCACATACAGCTTCGTGACGACCCACGTGCGAGTCCGGTCGCGCTCGATCGCGATGTCCTCGATGTACGCGACCGACTGGTCTTCCTTGAGGGTGACCGATCGTTCAAACAACTCGGCGATCGCCAGCGTCTCGGAAGAGCGTGCCTGGAATCGGCGAAGATTCACGACCCCTGTGCAGATCACCTGGCCCGGCGCGATAGACGTCACGCGCGTGAGTGGCATGAACACACGCCTGCGGCCCGGGACCTCGACGACCAGCCCAACGGCGCTTGGCGTCGCACCTCGCCTGAGCAGGATGACGACATCGCGAACCCTGCCCACCGCGTCGCCGATGGGGTCGAAGACGGCAGTGCCTGCAAGGCGCGCCACATACACGCGCTCCATCCCCGTGCTCATGCGCTCAGCCTAAACCGGGCTGCGCGCATTCCAGGGGACCCTCGACGCGCCCGCGCGGACCGTGCGCGCGCGGCTCCGACGTGCCGGCTGGTCAGGGAACGCCACCCGTTGCGACCTCTCCACGCAAAAGTGAGGAGTGCGCTCCCGCGACCGGCGTGTCTGGTCGATCCGTCGGCGTGTCGCAGCGCCGGCTAGAGATTTGCGTGGAGAGGTCGCTGCGCGCGGGGCGAACTACGCCGGCGCCGCTACGTCCGCAGACGCGCCATCCAGGCAACGACCGCATCGGGTTCGCGCGGCAGGGCAGCCGACAAGTTCTCGACGCCGTCCGCAGTGACCAGAACGTCGTCCTCGATTCGCACTCCGATGCCGCGCAATGCGACGGGTGCGGCGAGGTCGTTCGGCTTGAAATACAAGCCGGGTTCGATGGTGAACACCATGCCCGGCCTGAGTTCGCCGTCCATATAGAGGTCGCGCTTCGCCGCCGCGCAATCGTGAACGTCGAGTCCAAGGTGGTGAGACGTCGAGTGCACCATCCAGCGGCGGTATAGGCGTGAATCCTCGTCTTCGGCCTCCGGCACGATTCCCCAAGCGGTCAACCTCGCCTCGATGACCTCCATTGCCGCCTCGTGCACGTCGCGAAAGGTTGCTCCGGGGCGCGCGGCCGCGAACGCCGCGTCGGCCGCCTCAAGCACAACCTCATACACCTGCCGCTGCGTTGCCGTGAAGTCTCCTGACACGGGCAGCACTCGCGTGAGATCCGCCGTGTAGAGCGACTCGACTTCCACTCCGGCGTCAAGCAAGAGCAGGTCGCCGTGGCGCACCTGACCGTCGTTGCGGATCCAATGCAGCGTCGTGGCGTGCGGCCCCGACGCGGCGATGGTCTCGTAGCCGACGGCGTTTCCTTCCTCGCGCGCGTGCCCGTCGAATGTCGCCTCGACGACGCGCTCGCCACGCTTGTGTTCGACAGCTCGTGGCAACTCGCGGACCACCCGCTCGAAACCCTCGATGGTCGCCGCGACGGCGTCGCGCAGTTGCTGCACTTCATACGCGTCCTTGACCATCCGCAGCTCAGCGAGCGCTTCACGAACCTGTTTGTGCGGGTGTGCCGACACGCGAATGCCAGAGGGCAACTCACTCAAGGGTCTGCTCGCGACCCCGGTCATCGCCTCGAACTCGGCGATCCCGGGGCGGCGGCCAACCCAGAACTCTCCGCTGCGAGGGTCCGCGTAGAAGCCCTCGTCGTCACGCCCCGCAGGCGGGATGACATACAACGTCGCGTCGTGCCCCCCACTGGTCGGCTCCATGACGAGCACAGCGCCCGGCTCGAAATCGGCGCCGAGGCCGGTCAGGTACGCGAAGTCACTGTCCGGTCGGAACCGGTAGTCGGTGTCATTCGCACGAACCTTGAAATCGCCGGCCGGCGCGACGATGCGTCGGCCGGGGAAGCGGGCGCTCAGCGCTGCGCGCCGCTGCTCGGCGAAGGGAGCCGCCGCGATGCGCGTGGTCGACACGTCGTCGGGCTCGTCCCACCGGGACGCGACGAAGGCCTTGAACTCCGGCGTGGAGGGGCGCTGAGCCCGAGCCTTGTTGGTGTCTTCCGAGTCACTCACCGCCCCATGGTGCCACGGCCCAGGCCCTCTCGACTGCGCGCACATAGGCTGGCTTCGTGCGCATCGACCTTCACACTCATTCGACGGTGTCCGACGGCACGCAGGCGCCAGCGGACGTCATGCGGGCGGCCGCGCAGGCTCGACTCGATGTCGTTGCGTTGACGGATCATGATTCGGTTGATGGGTGGGACGAGGCGCGCGACACGGCGGCGGGCCTAGGCCTCGCGTTTGTGCCGGGGATTGAGGTCTCCTGTCGCCATCAGGGCATCAGCATTCATCTGCTTAGTTACTGGCACGATCCTGCGTCGGACGAGGTGGCGGCGATGCTCGGCAAGACGCGGCATGCGCGTGTCGATCGCGCGCGGGAGATCGTCGCTCGCGTGAGCCGTGACTTCCCCCTGACCTGGGACGATGTCGTTGCCGCCGGGCCGGATGCGGTCACGCTAGGGCGGCCCCACATCGCCGACGCGATGGTCGCGCGCGGCCACTTTGCGACGAGGGACGATGCCTTCGCGTCGGTGCTCGCGGGCAACTCGCGCTACTACGTGCCGCACTACGCGCCAGAAGTGAACGACGCCATCCGCACGATGGCGCTAGCAGGAGGAGTGACGGTATTTGCCCATCCCGGCGCCGACGCCCGTGGCAGGGTCGTGCCGACGTCCGTGATCGAGGAGATGGCTGGGGCAGGTCTGGTCGGACTTGAAGTCGATCACCGGGACCACTCGGCTCCGCAGCGGGAGCGCCTTTCCGGGATCGCGGAGCGGCTCGGGTTGGTGCGCACAGGGGCGTCTGACTACCACGGCGCGGGCAAGCCCAACCGGTTGGGCGAGAATACGACGCCGGTGGAGGCGTACCGGCGGCTTGAGGGCGCGCGGCCGTAGCGTACGGAAAACTGCCCCGCAGGATGTGCGGATCCGCGCGCAGGGTCTCCGACCGACCCCATGCGCGGCGGTGGTGCGGTAGGCCCGCCGCGCTACTCCGACGCTGGCTTGGCTCCGCCCGAGCGGCGCCGCCGATTGCGGTTGCGGCGCGGCGCGTCGCTCGCTGACGGGGGCTGGGCCTCCGTGTGCTCCGTGTGCTCCGTGCGCGCGCCACCGTGCGACGCGTTCTGGGCGCCCGAGCG
>JAHEMW010000069.1 GCA_024643505.1 Demequinaceae bacterium | reverse complement strand
GAACCAGACGTCCTGCGCGACTTCTGGCGGGCGGATCGCCATGGCTACTACCGGGCACACACTCGCGGCGAACTCGATCATCGCGCGCAGCGAATGCTGCGCGCTAACGACCTCCACGCACGGTTCGGCGGTCCAGCGATGGATGACGAGGCGTACGACGAATGGAACGCTGACTTCGAGCGCTATTTCCGCGACGCATGGCGGCCGCACGACGACGCGGCGACCGCGCTCGACGCGCTCGACATCGCGGGGATTCCTTACGCCGGTCTCAGCAACGCTGACCTCGACTATCAGCGCATGAAGTTGGCGGCGTGCGGCCTCGAGCGCGTGCCGATGCTCGTCGGTGTCGACACGCTCGGCATTGGCAAGCCGGCGCCGGAGGTCTTCGTTCTGGGCTGTGATCTCATGGGGTTTGCCCCGGCGGAGGTCGCCTACGTGGGTGACGAGCCGGACATCGACACGCTCGCGGCGGCGGCTGCAGGCCTGCTCGGCGTCTGGCTTGCTCGGCCAGGTGCGCATGGCACGGAAAAGACGATTGACGCCATCACGATCACGTCCTTGCGGGACCTCGCCGCGGCACTCGCGTGAGCGCTCGAGTTTGAGGCGGCGGCGCTCGAGAGGGTACAGTGGGCAACCGGCTTCGCGCCGAACCATTGGGGTATGGTGTAACTGGCAGCACGACTGATTCTGGTTCAGTTAGTTGAGGTTCGAATCCTTGTACCCCAGCTCAAGGCCCGCTCTGGCGGGCCTTTTTGCTGCATTCGGAGCGCCTAGTTCGTGGTGAGCACAACGGCCTCGCCGTCCCATGCCGCGTTGACGGCGTCCCCTTCGCTGATCTCGCCGTCGACGATGGCGCGTGCGAGCGCGTTGAGTAGCCGCGTCTGGATGAGGCGCTTGAGCGGACGCGCGCCGAAGGCCGGGTCGAACCCGTCTTGAGCGAGTGCCGCGCGCAGTGAAGCGTCCACCGCGAGCGTGATGTCTTTGGCCGTCGCCAGCCGCGCCTGTGTCTTCGCAAGTTCGGTGTCGACGATGCCCGCCATCGCCTCCGGGTCGATCCGATCGAATACCACGATGTCATCGAGCCGATTGAGGAACTCGGGGCGGAACGCGCGGCGCAGCACGGCCTGCAGGTCGGACTCGAGAGTGGTGCGATCGACTCCGTTCCACGCGAGCACGATGTCGGAGCCGAGATTGGACGTCATGATGAGAATCGTGTTGGTGAAGTTGACCGTGCGACCGTGACCGTCGGTGAGCCGGCCGTCGTCGAGGACCTGCAGGAGGACGTTCCACACGTCGGGGTGCGCCTTCTCGACTTCGTCGAAGAGGATGATGCTGTACGGTCGGCGCCGCACGGCTTCAGTGAGTTGACCGCCTTGGTCGTAGCCGACGTAGCCCGGGGGAGAGCCGATGAGTCGGCTGACGGCGTGCGACTCCATGTACTCGGACATGTCGATCCGCACCATCGCGTGCTCGTCGTCGAAGAGCTGCTCGGCGAGCGCACGGGCCAACTCCGTCTTGCCGACGCCCGTTGGCCCGAGGAAGAGGAACGACCCAACCGGTCGGTTCGCGTCGGAAATTCCTGCGCGGGCACGGCGGATCGCGTCAGACACCACGCTAATCGCGCGGTTCTGACCGACGACGCGCTCGTGAAGGCGGTCCTCGAGGTGGCCGAGCTTCGCGGACTCCTCGGTGAGCAGGCGTTCGACGGGCACACCCGTCCACTTGGCGACCACGCCCGCAATATCTTCACCTGTGACCTCCTCCCGTAGCAGGCGATCGTGGGAAGGAATCGCGTCGAGTTCCGCACGCGCCGCTGCCATGTCCTTCTCGGCTTGCGGTATCTCGCCGTAGCGAATGCGTCCGGCCCTCTCCAGCTCGCCAAGCCGTTCGGCGCGCTCAAGGTCGCCACGCAGTGATTCGAGGCGCTCGGTCGCCCCAGACACCCGGGCGATGAGGTCTTTCTCGTGGCTCCAACGCTTCGTGAGTTCGTCGGAGTCGGCTCGCAACTTGGCGATGTCTGCGTCGATCTCGTCGCGCCGCGTCCGGGCCGCGTCGGACTTGTCTTTCGCTACCTGCGTGCGCTCGATCTCGAGTTGCATCGTGCGCCGGCGGGCACGGTCGAGTTCGATGGGCATCGAGTCAAGTTGCATCTTGAGCGCGCTCGTCGCCTCGTCGATCAGGTCGACTGCCTTGTCCGGCAAGAATCGCTCGGTGATGTACCGGTCAGAGAGCCGTGCCGCGGCCACGATCGCTTCGTCGGTGATCTTCACGCCGTGGTGAACCTCGTACTTCTCTTGGAGGCCGCGCAAGATGGCGACAGTGTCCTCAAGGGACGGTTCGCCCACGTACACCGGCTGAAATCGGCGCTCAAGCGCGCTGTCGGTCTCGACATACTCGCGATACTCGTTGAGCGTCGTCGCACCGATCATGCGCAGTTTGCCGCGAGCGAGCATCGGCTTCAGGATGTTTCCCGCGTCGACGCTGCCCTCAGCTTTGCCCGCACCAACGATCGTGTGCATCTCATCGACGAACAAGATGACCCTGCCGTCGGCCTTCTCGACCTCGCTCAGCACCGCCTTGAGGCGCTCCTCGAATTGGCCCCGGTACGCCGCGCCCGCGACGAGCGAACTCATCGCGATCGAGACGATGCGCCGATCCTTGAGCGAAGACGGGACATCGCCGGACACGATCCGCTGTGCCAGGCCTTCGACAATTGCTGTCTTGCCAACTCCTGGGTCGCCGATGAGGACCGCGTTGTTCTTGGTTCTGCGTGTCAGGACTTGCATCACCCGGCGGATCTCCTCGTCGCGGCCGATGACTGGGTCGAGCGCACCAGACTCTGCCAGGTCAGTGAAGTCCTGGCCGTAGGTTTCGAGGGCGGACTTCTCTTGTTCGCTTGCGGGTGACCGTTGCTCGGTGCTCATGGTGTGCTCCTTGGGACACGGCTGTAAGACTTGAGTTGCCTAGACTCAACTTTACATAAGTCGTAAGTCCGCGGCAAGCCTGTCCGCCGCAAGCCTGTCCGCGGGTGTGATGGCGACGGGGAGGTGGTTAACGGACTGCGTTGGCGAGGCGCGCCGCCACGCGGAATGGCAGCGACCGCTTCGCCACTTGATTGACGGAACCTGCGATGTAGAGGTCGTGCGAGGGCGCGTAGAAGAGAAGTGACCCGGTTGCTCCGGAATGGCCGATGAGGTCTGGCAGCGGTCGCAGGGGGGCGAAAATGGTCGGCAACGAAAAGAGCATGAGACCCGCGCCATACTTCAGTGGCCACGTGATCCGATTCCACTCCCGCGTCATCTGTTCGAGCGCAGCTGACGAAAACAGGGCTCGGCCCATGAACGCTTGAATGAATGTCAGCTGATCCGCGAGCGTCGACACCACTGACCCGTCCGCGCCGAAAGACGACATCGCACCTGGTATTTCTAGCGTTTGATCGCCTATGCCGAGCGCGGCGATCTCATCAAAACGGTGCCGCGAAGCGTGCGAAAAGACGTAGGTGGCACTCAGGCCGAGCCCTTCGCACAGGCGTGCCTGCACGACCTCCGCGTATGTCGCGCCCTCGAGCGCTTCGATGATGAGTTGCAGCAGTTGGTAGTTCGTGTCCGAATACAAAGCCTTGCCGGGAGTGCCCGGCGCAAATTCGACGGGAACGCCGCGAACCCGCGCGATCGCCTCTCGCGGCCCCCACTGCGGGTCTTCGGTCCGCAGTGACTCCATGAGGCTCGCGCCATCCTTGTCTGGTCCGACAAAGTAGTCGGCGATACCCGACGTGTGCGCGAGCAAGTGCCGCACCGTAACTTGCGCGGACAAGTCGACTCCGGAGCGCACGACGAGCCCGAGCAACGCGTCGCCCCCTAAATAGGACACGACCCGGTCGTCCCAACCGAGGCGACCCTCATCGATGAGTTGCGCCGTGATCGCGGCAGTGAAGAGTTTCGTGACGCTCGCGGTGAAGTACGGCTCGCGCGCCGCCGGTGCGCTCCACTCCCACTGCCAATCCTCTGACGGTCGCGAGATCGCAAACCGAGGCTCGACGACGTCCGTGCGACGGTCGAGGCGAGACGTGATGGCGCGTAGCCGCACCTCGCGCTCGTCGCTCATGCTCTCAGACTGACACGCGCCATTGGCGCCGTCATCCGGAGCAGCCGCTCGCGCGTCGCGCGGCGTGGCGGAAAGTGGCGTGCCTTGGTCGCGATGCGCTAATCTTTCGTGTCGCGTCCGGGGCCGTTAAGGCCGGGCGCCGCTAGGGCCCCGTTGTGTAGCGGCCTAGCACGCCGCCCTCTCAAGGCGGTAGCGCGGGTTCGAATCCCGTCGGGGCTACCACGGATGCACTTCGTCACATCTGACAGGCAACGCTTGTCTCGCGCCCACCTCCGCGGTTACGTTCACGGCATGCGGCTCAAGCCGCTGTCACGAAACGTGAGGCGATGTGACACTCGGAACGAGCTTCGAACCCGTCCTCGCCGCAGCGCGGCAAGGCGAGTCGTGGGCGTGGGCAGTGCTCTACCGCGACCTCGCCGGTACCATCCAGGGCTATCTCGCGGGCAGAGGGTCTCGAGACGCCGAGGACGCGACTGCCGAGACGTTCCTCCACGTCGCGCGCGGGCTGCACGCATTCGCCGGTAATGAGTCGTCGTTCCGCTCTTGGGTTTTTGTGATTGCCCACCGGCGCCTCGTGGACGAGCGGCGCGAGCACGCTCGGCGGCCGGTCGAGGTTCCCGTGGGGGCTTCGGTGGGAGAGTTCGGCCGAGCGAGCGCGCGTGGCGCGGATCTCGATGCCCTCGACGCGATGTCACCTGAGCAGGTGGCTGGAACCTTGCGCGGGCTCACGGACGACCAGCGGGAAGTCCTGATGTTGCGCATCGTCGGCGACTTCTCGGTAGCGGACACGGCACGCATCGTTGGCAAGTCCGAGGGAGCCGTCAAGGTGACTCAACACCGCGCGATCGAAACTCTGCGCAGAACTTTTCGCCGAGAGGCGTAACCTCGTGGCCTCCTCAACCGATAACACCTATATGAGCGCACACGAATGGACCGACAGGGACATCGACACCTTGATGTCCGGACGCACCCCGCAGGACGCGGAACTTGCTCTTCTCGTTCCCGCCGTCCACGCGATGAGGGTGTCTCTCCTGTGCCCCACCTCCTCAGAACAGGCCGACCGCATGGGCGCCCTGCTCGCGGCCGAAGTGAAGCACACTCCTACGACGCGCCCCTGGGTCCGCCGCACTGCATTCGCGGGCATCGGCGCACTCGCCCTTTCGTTCGCGGCGGTCGGTGCGGCCTCGGCGGACGAATCCGCGCCCGGAGACGCACTGTATGGGCTTGACAGAGCGCTCGAGGTGATCGGCCTCGGGGCAGGCGGCGTGCAGGAGCGCGTCGACGAAGCCACGCGGCTCTCGGACGAAGGCGACGACGAGGGTGCGATTGAATTTCTCTCGCAAGAGCTCGGCGATGACGGGGTCTCGAACGCACCCGTCGCGCTGATGAACGCGGCCGCGACGATACGCGCGAACGGCTCCGAATCGTCAGCGGACGTGCATGCGGCCGTCGCCGACATGCTCGAATGGATGGCGCAGACAGAACTGACAGGCCGAGACTTTGGCCAAGGTGTCGCCGATCACGCGCGCATGATCGGAACGAAGGCTGAGGCGGATGCCGACGCGGTTGACGTCGACGAATCCGACACGTCGGGTGACGCGCCCGGCAAGTCGGGTGACGCGCCCGGCAAGTCGGGTGACGCGCCCGGCAAGTCGGGTGACGCGCACGGCAAGTCCGCTACGTCCTCCGGAAAGTCCACAGTCGCTGGCAAGCCTGAAGCGACCGGAAAGCCCGTTTCATCGGGCAAGCCCAGCGGAACCGGGAAGCCTTAGGCGTTGCCCGCGGCGTTCATGCCGCGGGCATCATGCGAGTGAACGAACCTGCGTGGGTGTGGCCAATCTAGATTTCCACGCCGTCTCGAGGTCTTTGGGCGGCACCCCGCACGCGGCGTCGCCCGAACTCACGCGACCCCGGCGGGCCGCGACTTTGTCGTATACGGCGTCGGCAAGCCGAGCTGGGATGAGGCGCATGGCGGTCGCCGCGCGCCACGGCCACGGCAACCGAGATGCGATGAAGAACACCGCCCGTGACCTCACGCGCGGCGTCACGCCGTCCCACACCACGATCGTCGATTCGGCCACCTCGTGGCGAAACCCCGCCGCGGCCAGCGCGGCTTTGCCGGCAGCGCCTGCGCTACCAGCGAGCAGGAAAGTCGCATCGGAATCGTGGCGGACGAGCCACGCCACGAAGCCGTTGCACAGCGCGCACTCGCCGTCGAAGATCACGATCGCGCTTGCCATGCGCATAGCGTATGTCGCCGCCGGACCTTCGTCCCTGGCGCATTTCTAGCGTCGGTATAGAACAAGGGCATGAGAGCAATCGTCGTGTATGAGTCGCTGTGGGGAAATACGGCCGCCATCGCCCACGCGATCGCGGAGGGGATTGGCGACGACGCAGAAGTGCTTGACACCGCGCGCGCGGACCCCGCGACCGTCGCACAAGCGGACCTGTTGGTCGCCGGCGCCCCCGTCCATGCGATGAACCTCCCGACGGAGCAATCGCGCGCGAACGCTGCGCAGCGTCCGAGCGGACCTGACGCGCTCGCCGCCGATCTTTCCCATCCGTCGATCCGGCAGTGGCTTGAGGAGGTGCCGCGCGGTTCCGCGCGCGCCGCCGCCTTCGACACGCGGGTGCGGGGGCCGCTCGGCCACGGCGCAGCACCGCGGATCCTCGCGGCGCTCACCGATCTCGGGTACTCGGCGTGCGTCAAGGCCGAGGGATTTCACGTCGATTTCCGTACGACGAGATCGGGACAAGCGGCGCTGCTGCGCGAGGGTGAGATCGAGAGGGCGCGCGAGTGGGGCAGGGAGCTGAGACGCGTCGCGGGGTGACCGGCGGGCCACCCGCGAGGCGCGGGACTGGGCGCATCGGAGAAACGTAGAATCTCCACACCGACAGCCAATCGAGGTGAAGATGCAGGCGGTGAAGCCCGCGACCGCGCCGCGCCGCCACGCGCGAATCGATGAGTACGCGTCGACTCCGGCTCGCATTCTGGGATTGGACGGGCTTCGCGCCATCGCGGTGGCCGCGGTGGTTGTGTATCACCTCGGCACAGGCGGACTCCCCGGCGGCTTCCTCGGCGTTGACGTGTTCTTCGTGATCAGCGGATTCCTCATCACGACGCTCCTCATGAAGGAGGTTTCGCGCCACGGGCGCGTGCGGGTTGTGCGGTTCTACGCCCGGCGTGCCCGACGACTGTTGCCGGCGCTGTTCGCGATGCTTGCCGGCACCGCCGTTCTCGTTGCTACGGTGGCGCGCGACTCGATCGACCGGTTCACCAGCGACGTGCCCGCAGCCCTGCTCTACGTCAGCAACTGGTGGTACATCGCCGACGACCAGTCGTACTTCGAGCTCATCGGTCGCGGGAATCTGCTTGCGCACCTCTGGTCGCTCGCGGTCGAAGAGCAGTTTTACCTCATTTGGCCGGGCACCCTCGCACTCGTATGCGCGCTTGCCGTCGCGCGAGGCCGTTCGCGGCGGCGGTCCCTCGTTGCCGTGGCGCTGTCGCTCGCGCTGGCCTCAACAGTCGCCATGGCGGTGTTGTCGAT
Source organism: Demequinaceae bacterium (assembly GCA_024643505.1). Classification (GTDB taxonomy): domain Bacteria; phylum Actinomycetota; class Actinomycetes; order Actinomycetales; family Demequinaceae; genus Demequina. Next base: position 1,399 of record JAHEMW010000069.1, on the reverse strand, counting down.
CGCTCGCGACTATCCGCTCGGAGCCGACCCCACTCGGGTGTACTTCGGCACGGACACCCACGCGATGTCCGTGCTCATCGGAGCGGCGCTCGCAGGCTTGTGGCGACCCGGACTTGCGCCCGCAAAGTTGCCCGGCGGTGCCCGCGCGAGTCTTGCCGCCATCGGCGCCGCGCTGCTCGCGGTACTCGGCTGGTTCCTCGTGAACGTCAACGAGTACACGCCGTGGATGTATCGCGGCGGGTTCCTCGTCGTGGCTGTCCTTGTCGCGGCAATTATCGCCACGGTGACCCATCCCGCATCGCTCGTCGGGCGCCTGCTCGACGCGCCGCCGCTGAGATGGATCGGCGAGCGCTCGTATGGCATCTACCTCTGGCACTGGCCGATCTTCCTCGTGCTCCGACCAGGGATTGACATACCGTGGCAAGGGGCATGGATCGAGGCCGGACGCCTGGCGTTGGTGGTTCTCGTGGCGGCGGCAAGCTACCGCTACATCGAGACCCCCATCAGGCACGGCGCGCTCGGGAGATGGTGGAGTCGCGTGCGCGAGCGTGGCTTGACCTCAGCCGCGATCTTGGGCGGCGGGGCAACTCGCCGCCGGTCGGTCGCGGTCTTCGCGTCGGCGATAGTGCTCGTCGGGGTGGTGACGGTGTCGTTCAGCCTCGGCGCGCCGACGAACAGCGCGCTCGCACTTGGCTCCGTGACGGCGATGTCCGCGGAACCCGAGCCGAATGTCGTAGCGCCAGTGGTCGCGACGGCGTCGGCCGGGCCGGATTCTGTCCCCTCCGCGCCCGCCGTGGAGCCGTTACCTGCGAAGCCCGACGTGTCCGGACTGGCGGCGTCAAGTGTCGCGATCTACGGCGATTCTGTCGCGCTGTGGGCGGCCGACGTCCTCAAGTCGCAGATGCCGGGCGTGACCGTAGACGCCGCCACCAACCGATCTCCGGCGAACATCATGGGAGCGGTCGCGGCGGCGCATCGGGCTGGCACGCTGCGGCCGATCGTCATCATGCACATGGGCACCGCTGGGCCCGTGTCAGCGAAGGCGCTGCGTGCGTCCCTTGACGCGCTGACCGATCGCACCCGCGTCGTGCTTGTCTCGTCGACGGCTCGCTTCGCCTACGTCGGTCCGTCCAATGCAGTGATGCGCGACGTCGCGAAGGAATACAGCAACGTCGTCTTCGCGGACTGGAAGACGAAGTCGAAGGCGCACCCAGAGTGGTTCGAGGACGGACTGCATCTCAGCTCGTCGGGCAAACCCGCATTCGCGGAGTTCCTTGCGCTCAAGGCACTCGCCAACTGAGGATCGCGCGCATCACTGCGTGCGGACGAGCACGTCGCTGAGTTGGCGCGCAGCGTCAAGCACAGCGCCGGAGTGGACCATGGCCGGTGTCGCCGTGAG
>JAHEMW010000068.1 GCA_024643505.1 Demequinaceae bacterium | reverse complement strand
CCGACCTCGACGCCGAGAGCGTCAGCGAGCTGCCGGTACCGGATCGGGGCCGAACGGGTGCCCAGCCGCATGTGGAACGTGACGTCGAGCACGACGTAACGAGGCGTCGGGAACCATGGGCCGCCCTCGGCGTCAGCCAACATGGACCGCTTGAGCACGGAGTCCCGGTAGGAGAACCGCAGCTCGATGCTGACGAGCGTCCGCACGCGCGAGGTGAGCCGGTCCCACACCCGCACCGTCGAGAGAGTGTCGGCGACCTCCGCGCCATAGGCGCCGACGTTTTGCACCGGGGTTGCTCCGGCCGACCCGGGAATCCCCGAAAGCGCCTCGAGGCCCACCCAGCGGTCGGAAATCGAACGCTCGACGAGCACGTCCCACGGCAGGCCCGCAGTCGCCGTGACCGACGCTCCCCCGCAGAAGCCATCGTTCTGTACGGCGAGCTCGCGACGACCATCGCGCACGACGACGCCATCGAACCCGGCGTCCGCGACAAGCAGGTTCGAGCCACCGCCGATCACGAGCAGTGGGGTGCCTGTCGAGTCCGCGTCGCGAACCGCAGCGATAAGGTCGGCCTCAGTCGCCGTCTCGACAAAGTTCGCCGCGGGGCCACCCACCCGCAATGTCGTGAGCGAGGACAGGTCCGTCATGGCCCCAGGGTATCGGCCGCTCCGTCGCGCTAGCGGGCGCTTCCGCCTCCGCGTCGACAATCACCATCGCTTCGGCGGCGTCGGCTCCGACCGCGAACACGCCGGCCGACGCGATCGGCGGGGCCGCCAGGGCGGCGGAGCGCGCCAGTCGCGCACGCGACCGGAACATCGCGCCGTCCTTGCGCACCGCACGTGCGAGCGCGTACAGCATGGCGGCCGCCACTGCGGCGACGAGCAGCGCCTGCCGCAGCTCGACGATGTCGCCAAGTTGACCGATGATCTGCGGCATCACGAGCCCTGAGACCGTGGCGAATGACGTCACCGCGGCGACGCGCGCCGCGGCGCGGCCGGAATGGTCGGCCGCCGCCGAGAACCCGATCGGGGTACCAAGTCCGGCACCTAGTCCCCACGCCGCCATCGCCACGGGCACGAGCCACAACACGGGCGAGAAGGCAAACGTGGCGACACCGACAGCTACGAGCGCCGCGGACGCCCGCAGGGCCTTCACGCGACCCCACCGACCGATGATCCGGGACCCCAGTGCTCGCGTGGTGACCATTGCCACCACGAACGCCCAATACATGAGCGCACCAACCGACTCCGGCTGGTCAAAAGCAGTAACCACGGCGAGCGATGACCATTGCGCGGCGGCGCCCTCGATGGTCGAGGCCGCGAACACGACAAGGCCGATGAGCACAACCCGACGATCGCTGTACTCCTCTCGCGCAGTCTTGAAGGGTCCCCCCACGCCGCCCGGGGCCGCCCCCGGAACCGGGCGGCCGTCGACGACCATCATCGGGGTGAGCGCGACCCGCGCCACCGTGAGCAGGATGGTCGCCGCGAGCAGGTGCCACGCCGGCGCGACTCCGAGGTATGACACGAGGGCGCCGAGCCCGATGCCCATGGCCAAGCCGATCGAGAACGCGGCGTGGAACTGTGGCATCATCGGCCGCCCAAGCCATCGCTCGACGTTCGCCGCTTCCGCATTCATGCACACGTTGGTGAACGCGAGCGAGAAACTCATGACGTAAATGCCGACAGCAAAAACCACGAGGTTGCCCGCAGTAGTCGACCATGCGAGTGCCACGATGGCGGCCAGGTACAGCCACCCGGACCACCCGAGGAGCGAGCGGGTGCCGAAACGCGCGACGGACCAGCCAGTGACGAGGAGCGCCGACAGCGCTCCGACAGCGCCGAATAGCAAGAGTTGCGCGAGTTGGCCCGTCGTCACGTGGAGCAGGTCCGCGATCGCCGGAATGCGGGAGAGGAAGGTCGCGGAGAGCGCGCCGATCACCCAAAAGTAGGCGACGACTCCCCATCGGGCGGTGGACACGCGCTCCGAGCCGGGAGTCGATGCGGGGATGCGTCCGGCGACGGCTTCCATGTCTTTCTCAATCACGCCGACCAGTCATTCCGCGCCCTCAACGCCACGGGTCGGCACCGCGCGGAGGGGTGAGTCGAATCGTTTCGACTCACCTGAACTATGGTGCCGCTAGTCTGGGTCCCACGTCAAGCACGGCGGGGTGAATATGAGCGAGAAAAGGCGGCTCACCATGGCCGATGTCGCCGCGCACGCGGGCGTGTCGCTATCGACCGCGTCGCTTGCGTTGTCAGGTGGGCGACCCATTTCCGCGCGGACCAAGGAGCGGGTTGAGAGCGCGGCACGCGAACTCGGGTACGCGGGGCCGTCCCCCCAAGGGCGCGCGCTCCGCTCCGGTCGCTCAGGGGTGGTCGGGCTCGTGCTGCATCAGGAACTCGCGCGATCCTTTCGCGACCCATTGAACCTCCGCGTTCTCGACAGCCTGATCGAGGATCTCGGCAAACTCGGTCAGGGCGTGTTGCTCATTCCCCATCCCACGAGAGCCGCCGGAGAGCAGACTCTGCTTGACACCGCTCCCATGGACGCGGTGGTCGTCCTACGGGTACAAGACCAGCACGAGCCCGCCATTGACGCGGCGCGACGGCGTGGGCTGCCCGTCGTCGTCATGGAAGGCACCGCGCCGGAAGGCTCCAGTTCGCTCACCATCGATGACACCGAGGCCACCGTCCAACTCATCAACCACGTGCGGTCGCTTGGCCACGCGAGCATCGCCACCGTGACCCTGCCGTTCAGGCCGGAAGACGAGACTCGGATCGTTGAGGCTCGCGAGGCGACGACGACGGCGTGGGTACCCACCAGGCACCGGCTCGACGCCTTCGCTCGCGCGGGAGTGGAGCCGTGCGTGATCGTGCGCGCGTCCGCGTCTACGGTTGAGGCGGGCGTCGAGGCCGGGCACCTCGCGCTCGGCCACGAGTCAGGGCCCACCGCAATCATCTGTCAGTCCGACCTCCTCGCGGCCGGCGTCATCCTCGCGGCGCGGGCGCGCGCGCTGAGCGTGCCGCAGGACGTATCGATCACGGGTTTCGACGGATTGGACCTGCCGTGGCTGGCACCGCACCGACTGACAACGATCGGCCAAGACGGGGCAGCGAAGGGTCACGCGCTCGCGAGGCTCGTCAAGCGGCTCCTTGATGGCGAGGCGCCCGAGCATGTCTCACTGCCCGTGGTGTTTCAGCAGGGAAACACGACCGGCGCGGCGCCCGCCTCCCCCTAGCGGGTCCTAGGCGCACTCGACAAGCGCCTGCGCCTTGCCCAACACTTTGGCACCGTCGTAGACGACGTCGACGTCGATGCGGGCGACGCGAGTGTCGCTGTCGAGCGCACCAACCTTCGCGGTGATGTCCACGATCGCCTGCCCCGGGTTCGGCACGGGCACGGGACGGGTGAACCGCGACTGGAAGTCGACGACGTTGCCCGGCCCCGCCCACTCCTCCACGACGGACGCCGCGGCCCCCATGGTGAACATCCCGTGGGCGATCACGCCGGGCAGACCGACGGACTCGGCAAACACATCGTTGTAGTGGATCGGGTTGAAATCACCGGACGCGCCCGCGTACCGCACGAGGGTGTCGCGGGTGACCTCGACCCGGCGCGTTGCGACGATCTCACCGACCGCCAGCGCGGCAAACGACGGCAGATTCTCGGTACTCATCAGGCGTCCTCCCTCACGGCGAGCGTGCTCACCACAGTGGCTACCGGCGCACCGTCAGCGTCGGCCAACTCGGCGCGCGTGCGCACGGTAGCGATTCCGCTGCGCTGGACGATGGAGTCGATGTGGATCGTTGTCGAGATCAGGTCGCCCGCCACGATGGGGCGATGGTGAGTGAAACGCTCGTCCGCGTGCACCACCTTCGAGAAGTCGACACCGACCTCGGGATCAGCGATGACGTGAAACTCCGCACGCTGCGCGATGACGACCGCGAACGTCGTCGGCGCGACGACATCGCCGTAGCCTTCGACCCGCGCGGCGTCCGCGTTGCGATGTGCGAAGGAGCGGGCGTCGACGGCGTCTGCAAACTCGCGGATCTTCACCGCGGTCACTTCGTAGGGCTCGTTGGGGCCGTACGCGCGACCCACCGCATCTGCATTGACTGGCACGCTGTCAGGCTAGCGCACCGGGAAACCAGCCGGTCCTAGGCGGGATTCGCTAGCGGGTCTCGCGGTGGGGAGTGTGCTTACCGCAGTTGCGGCAGAACTTCGCAAGCTCGACCCGGTCGGGGTTGTTGCGACGGTTCTTGCGCGTGATGTAGTTGCGGTTCTTGCACTCGGTGCAAGCGAGGGTGATCTTGGGACGGACATCGTTCTTCGCCATGGCGAGTGCTCCTAGCCTTGTTCTGTCACGCAGTGTGCGTGTGTGGCGCACGAAGCGCCGCGTAGCGAGGGCGGGACTCGAACCCGCGACCCCACGATTATGAGTCGTGTGCTCTAACCAACTGAGCTACCCCGCCGTGGATGATCGCGCACGCACGAACGTGCTGCGTCACGCCATCAAACGAGCCCCGACAGGGAATCGAACCCTGGACCTTTTCCTTACCATGGAAACGCTCTACCGACTGAGCTATCGGGGCAAGCCGGTCAAGAATACACGGCCCGGTCAGCGGTGAGAAATCGGGCGAGACCTCAGTGTTCGCGGGCTCCAATACTGTGATGTCGTGACCGATCTGAGCGCTTCCGAAGCGCGCCGCACGTTCCTCGCGGCGCAGTCGCTCGCGCGTCGTCGACCAACGCGCACGCCGCATGAGCGGGAATTTCGGGCGTATGTCGCGCGCCAGGGCGTTCTTCAGGTCGACTCCGTCAACGTGCTCGCCCGCGCGCATTACCTGCCGATCTTCTCGCGCTTCGGCAGTTACAGCACCGGCGCCCTCGACGCGTGGCTGTGGGGTTCGGGCGAGACGTTTGAGCATTGGGGTCACGAAGCCTCGGTCATGCCGCTGGAGTTGTTGGCGCCGATGAGCCATCGGATGGGATCACCTGGCATGTGGGAGCGTCGCGTCCGCGAACGCCTCAACGGGGAGCGGCCCGGATTGCTCGAGCGTGTGCGCGCGGAAGTCGAGGCGCACGGCCCTGTGACCGCCACCGAGTTGGAGCACCTCGCGCCGCGAGAACGGAAGGGCGGCACCTGGTGGGATTACAGCCACGTCAAGAGCGCGCTCGAATTGCTCTTCGCAGTGGGGCACATCGCCGCCAGCCGTCGTGGCAACTTCGAGCGCGTGTACGACTCGACCCAGCGGCAATGGGGTCGCCCACCAGTCGATCAGGGAGGCTGGGCGCTCGCGGACCAGGACGCGCGCAAGGCGCTGTTTCTCGCTGGCCTTCAGGCAACGGGAGTCGGTACCGTCGCCGACGTCGCGGATCACTTTCGCCTCCAACCCACGGCTTCTCGCGCGCTCGCCCACGAGATCGTCGACGACGGTGATGCCACGTGGGTGTCTGTCGAAGGGTGGAAGCAGCCCGCCCTGCTCGCTGTGGCCGCTGCAGACCCGGGTCGCGCGACCGGCGCCGCATTGCTGAGCCCCTTCGATCCCGTGTGCTGGTTCCGCCCGCGCCTGGCACGAATGTTCTCGGTCGACTACCGAATCGAGATCTACACGCCAGCGGAGCAACGCGTGTACGGCTACTACTGCTTGCCCTTCCTGCTCGGCGACGACATCGTCGCGCGCGTGGATCTCAAAGCCGATCGCAAGCAACGCGCCCTGCTCGTGCAAGCGACCTGGCGTGAGCCGCACGTCGCGCCCGGCTCACGCCGACGCTCAGACGCCACGATCGCGCGGGCGCTCGCTGAGGAACTGCGACTGATGGCGACCTGGCTCGGCCTCGATGTGATGCGAGTGGGCGCGCGCGGCGACCTGGCGTCGGCGCTCGCGGCGGCGGCGGACGGCGCTTAACACGCACAAAGGCCCGGCGCATAGCACCGGGCCTGTCGTGGCAGGTGAGGGATTCGAACCCCCGTAGTCGTAGACGGCTGATTTACAGTCAGCTCCCTTTGGCCGCTCGGGTAACCTGCCTCACGCCGCTTAGGGCGCGCATGGAAGGATAGCAACAGTTGAACGCCCGGCGCGAACGCGTGGGCGCGTATGTACCGCAACGTGCGAGGAGGATCTGATGCCGGCCGACAGCAGCTTTGACGTCGTGAGCAAGGTTGAGCGACAAGAGGTCGACAACGCCCTCAATCAGGCGTCGAAGGAAGTGGACCAGCGCTACGACTTCAAGGGCGTCGGCGCGTCCATTGAATGGTCTGGCGAGACGATCCTGATCAAGGCGAATTCGGAGGAACGCGCTAAGGCAGTGCTCGACGTCTTCCAATCAAAACTTGTTAAGCGAGGCATCTCACTCAAGTCACTGGATCACGGAGACCCGCAGCCCTCTGGCAAGGAGTTTCGGCTTGCCTGCACCATCAAGGAGGGAATCAGCCAGGAGACCGCGAAGAAGCTGACGAAGCTCCTGCGCGACGAGGGACCCAAGTCGGTCAAGGCGCAGATTCAGGGTGACGAGTTGCGAGTGAGCTCGAAGAGCCGGGACGACCTGCAAGCCGCCATCGCGATGCTCAAGGGAGCGGACGTCGACGCTGCGCTGCAGTTCGTGAACTACCGCTAGCGGGTGTAGCCGCCGTCGGCGGCCATCTGCTCGAGGCGCTCGATCCGCTGGTCCATCGGGGGGTGAGTGGAGAAAAGTCGCGCGAGACCATCCCCGCGGAACGGATTCGCGATGAAGAGGTGACTCACGTTTTCTAGTTGCGGCTCCTGCGGAAGTGGGCGCCTCGTCGCGCCATCCTCGAGCTTTCGGAGCGCCGAGGCGAGCGCCATCGGGTCTCCCGTGAGAGTCGACCCATCCTCGTCGGCGTCGTACTCCCTCGTGCGCGAAATCGCCATCCGGATGAGTGCGGCCGCGAGCGGAGCGAGGATCAACATCGCGAGCATCGCGAAAGGTCCAAACGGATTGTCGCGGTTGTTGCCGCCGCCTCCAAAGAAGAACATCATTTGCGCGAGCGCGGTGATCATGCCGGCGAACGCGGCTGCCACGGAGCCGATCAGCACGTCGCGGTTGTAGACATGCATGAGCTCATGGCCGAGCACGCCGCGCAATTCACGCTCGTCGAGCAGGGCGAGGATGCCGTCGGTGCAGCACACCGCTGCATTCTGGGGATTCCTGCCCGTCGCGAACGCGTTCGGCGCATCGGTGGGCGACACGAACAGCCGCGGCATGGGCTGATTCGCCTCAAGCGAGAGCTCGCGCACAATGCGGTACATCGTGGGCTGCTCGACTTCCGTCACCGGTCGCGCATGCATGGCACGAATGGCCAGGGAATCTGAATTCCAGTAGCCGTAGAACGTGCCAACGACCGAAAGCAGGGCAAAGACCCAGAGGTACTGTCCGCCTCCAACAAATGATCCAATGCCAAGCATCACGACCCAGAGGGCGACGAAGAGTCCCGTCGTTTTAAGTCCGTTGAAGTGCCGACTGCCCACTGTTCCTCCGTGTCACGACCACCACGTCAACGGTCGCCCAGCGCGGCCGGTTCCCGCTGCTTACGTCGAACGCCCAAGCGCGATCTCGGTCATCTCTTCGCGCGGAACAACTTTGACACGCTCGCGACCGTCGGCGGCGCCAAGCGCACGCTCGTGCGCGTCGAGCACCTCCCAGTCGCGCCATTGCACCACCGGCACACCGCGGGACTTGAGCAGCGTAAGGACGTTATCGGGGCTGAGCTGTTCAGGGCCGGCGCTTGAGTTCACGTAGAGCGAGTGCGCGTCTTCCACGAGGCACGCGACCGTCTCCGTTGCGTCGGACTTCGTGTGACCGATGAGGCCGACAGGGCCGCGCTTGATCCAGCCGGTCGTGTAGAGCCCGGACATGGGGGATCCTTCGGAATCGACGACCCGTCCCGCCTCGTTCGCAATCACACCCTTGCGATCGTCGAACGGCACGCCATCGATCGGCGTGCCCCAATAACCGACAGCCCGGTACACCGCCTGCACGGGGTAGTCGATGAATTCACCCGTTCCCGTCGAGTTCCCGTCGCCGGTGAGACGCATCCGCTCGACGCGCACGCCCGCGACACGTCCGTCTTCGCCGAGGATCTCGCGAGGGCTTTGGAGGAAATGCAGGTGGATCCGGCGAGAGGCGCCCGTCGGCTCGCGCAAAGTCCAGTCCGTCAGTGTCTTGACGACCTGCTTGGTCTGGTGGTGACCTTCGACTGCCGCCATCGACCCTTCGTCAAAGTCGTAGTCCTCCGGGTACACGACGATGTCGACATCGCGGACCTGCCCGAGCTCGCGCAATTCCAGGGGAGAGAACTTCACCTGCGCCGGTCCGCGTCGGCCGAAAATGTGCACGTCGGTCACGGGCGAGGACGCCAGGCCAGCGTGGACGTTGGCGGGAATTTCGGTCACGGCAAGATCCGCGGCACTCTTTGACAGGATTCGCGCGACGTCGAGCGCAACATTTCCCACGCCGAAAATTGCCACTTCTTTCGCGGTGAGCGGCCACGTGCGCGGCACATCTGGATGTCCGTCGAACCACGACACGAAATCGGCCGCACCATAGGAGCCGTCAAGGCCGATGCCCGGAATATCAAGATCCGCGTCGGTGAATGCTCCCGTGGCAAAGATCACGGCGTCGTAGTGGTCCCTGAGGTCGTCCATGCTCAGATCACTGCCGAGATTGACGTTCGCGAGGAGCCGGATGTCTCCGCGGCCGAGCACGTTCGCAAGCGCGACGATGATCTGCTTAATGCGCGGATGGTCCGGTGCGACGCCGTAGCGGACGAGACCGAACGGGGCGGGAAGGCGCTCGATGATGTCGATCGACACGCTGATTCCCGTCTTGGACAGGATGTCAGCGGCGTAGGTTCCGGCTGGGCCAGCGCCGATGATGGCGACGCGCAGCGGGCGTTGGGTAGTCACGTGTGTCACATTCCTCGGTTCGGTGCCGACGGCGGGCGTCAGGCGCAACGGCACCAGAGTATAGACACGCGTCGGCGACGCGCGTGGTGCCGGCCGACGCGCCATGTACCAGGGCATACCCA
>JAHEMW010000067.1 GCA_024643505.1 Demequinaceae bacterium | reverse complement strand
GAGCGACGCGGCGACGACCTGCATTGCACCCTTGAGGTGCCGATGACGGCAGCCGCGCTCGGCGCCGTCATCGAGGTCGACACCCTCGACGGCAAGCGCGACGTCGAAATCAAGGCGGGCACCCATGCCGGCACGACGGTGCGCCTGAAGGGACTGGGCGTTGGGCGTCTCCAGCGCGGCGGGCGCGGTGACCTGCATGTTCACCTCGATGTGCAAACCCCGGACGAACTCACCGACGAGCAGCGCGACCTGCTCACGCAGCTCGCCGCGATGCGCGGAGAGGAACTGCCGCAAGCAAGTCTTGCGCCGATTGGCGGTGGGGTATTTTCCCGGCTCCGAGACGCGTTCATGGGCCGCGGTTAGGGCGTGACCGCCCCCGTCTTCGTGTGCTCGGCCATCACGTCAGCGAGGCCGGGAGACATCGTTGCCCTTGAGGGCAGCGAGGCCCGCCATGCGGCGACCGTTCAGCGCAGGCGCATCGGCGAGCGAATCGATCTCGTCGACGGTGTGGGAGCGCGTGCCACCGGACTGATCGTCGAGGTCGCGCCAGAGCTGCTTCGCGTCGCCATCGATGCGACGGGCCGAGACGGCGACCCGACGACGGTCCTCGTGCAGGCGCTTGCCAAGGGTGGCCGAGATGAACAGGCGATCGAGGCGGCGACCGAATTGGGTGCGACCCGCCTGATCCCATGGGCGGCGGAGCGGTCTGTGGTCGTGTGGAGGGAAGCGAAGGCCGCGAGGGGTCGCGAGCGCTGGCTTGCCATCGCGACCGCCGCCACCAAGGTCAGTCGGCGTGCTGCGATCCCGCAGGTGGACCCGGTGGTCTCGACGCGGGAACTGGTGGCGTCGGTGTCGAACGCGGTGGCGTCGGGAGCCCTCGTCTTTGTCCTGCACGAAGAGGCGTCGGTCCCCCTCGCGGGTCAGCGGATCGACGATGGGGATATCCCGGTATGGCTCGTCGTGGGACCAGAAGGCGGAGTTTCCGAGCCTGAGGTGGCGCTGTTGGTTGACGCGGGGGCAACGGCGGTGTTGCTAGGGCCTCACGTGCTGCGATCCTCGACTGCCGGGCCGGCGGCGATCGCCGTCGTTGCGACGCTTCGAGGGTCGTGGGCGCTCGGCGCCCGCGCGGATACCCTAGAGGCATGACGACTGCCGACTGCATCTTCTGCCGCATCATTGCGGGCGAGATCCCGTGCGAGAAGGTGCTCGAAACGGACACGGTGCTCGCCTTTCGCGATATCGCGCCAAAGGCTCCCGTCCACGTGCTTGTCGTGCCGAAGGTTCACATCCCAAACGTTGCGGCCGCGGCCGCGCTTGACCCGGCGATTCTCGGAGATATCGCGTCGGCGGCGCAGCTCGTCGCCGACGCGGAATGCGAGGGACAGTTCCGGCTCATCTTCAACACGGGCGAACGGGCCGGCCAGAGCGTATTCCACGTGCACGGTCATGTCATGAATTCCGGCGCGCTTGGGTGGGACGCGTGACGACCGCACGCGAGGTGGTGGTTCAGGATTCAGCCCTGATGCCCGAGCTAACAGGCGTCGGCGACGGCGTCATGCGCGAACTCGAAGCGGCCTTCCCAGGGCTTGACATCATGGTGCGGGGCAACCGCATCACCCTCACCGGAGACGAGGAAGCCGTCGCGGGCGCGGCGTCGGTGATCGATGCGCTTGCGTCGATCCTGACCGAGGGTGTTCCCGTCACGGCCGACCTCGCGCGCGAATCGGCGCGCATCGTGCGCGCCGGCAGGCAGTCCGCCGCAGGGCCCCACGCCGCGGGACCAGCGGCGCTGTTGACACGCTCGATCCTCTCGAGTCGGGGTCGAACGATTCGCCCAAAGACCGAGGGCCAGGCGGCCTATGTCCATGCCATCGAACGCAACACCGTGACGTTTGGCATCGGTCCTGCCGGTACGGGCAAGACCTATCTCGCGATGGCGCAGGCGGTCGCGGCGCTGCAATCGCGCCGCGTGTCGCGCATCGTGCTCACGCGACCGGCTGTGGAGGCGGGCGAGCGACTGGGGTTCTTGCCGGGCTCGCTCGCTGACAAGATCGACCCCTACCTCCGCCCTTTGTACGACGCGCTCCACGACATGGTCGATCCGGAGTCGATTCCGCGCCTCATGGAAGCTGGAACGATCGAAGTTGCGCCGCTCGCGTACATGCGCGGCCGGACGCTCAACGACGCGTTCATCATCCTCGACGAAGCGCAGAACACGACCCGCGAACAGATGAAGATGTTCCTCACGCGGCTGGGCTTCGGTTCAACAATGGTGGTGACCGGCGACGTCACGCAGGTCGACCTTCCTGGGACGGGGCAATCCGGGTTGCGCGCGGCGCGCGACATTCTTGACGGCATCGATGACATCGCGTTTTGCCACCTTGGCGCGCACGACGTTGTGCGCCACCGTCTGGTGAGTGACATCATCACCGCTTACGCACAGAGCGAAGACGCGCGCACGCACTCACGAAAGGGGGGTCGGTCATGATCGACGTCAACAATGAGACCGACGCCGCCGTCGACGAGGTCGAGTTCGCAGAACTTGCGCGGTACGTGCTCGACCAGCTGCACGTCGCGGACGGCGCAGAGCTTGCGATCCTGTTCGTTGATGAGCCCGCCATGGAGGAGCTACACGTCCAGTGGATGGGGGAGCCGGGCCCCACTGACGTGTTGAGCTTCCCGATGGACGAGTTGCGACCAGGCACAGCCGACGCGCCGACGCCAGCGGGGCTTTTGGGGGACATCGTCGTGTGTCCGAGCGTCGCGGCTCGTCAAGCTGCGACGGCGGGGCACTCCGCGCAAGAGGAGATGCTGCTGCTCACTGTGCACGGCCTGTTGCACTTGCTCGGATACGACCACGCGGAGCCGGAGGAGGAGAAGGAAATGTTTGCGCTGCAGCGCAAGCTGCTCCTCACGTTCCTCGCCGATCGATGACCCCCTCTCAGCTCGCATTTGTCGTCTTTGTGGTGGCGGTCGCTTTGCTTTCGGCGGCGAGCCTGCACGCGATGGTTGCGGCCTTTGAACGGCTTCCGTGGGCTCAGGAGCGCTTCGTCGCGGCGCGCAGGCGGCCCGACGGCCGTCCGACAACCGCCGCGCGTCTCGCCGGACTGCGCGACGAAATCGACAACGCAGCGTCCGTCGCGTACGCCACGCTTGAGGCGGTTGCGCTGGTCGGATGGACGGGCCTCGCGGGCGCCCTCGGGCGGTCTCTTGGTTGGTCGTGGTGGATCGTCGCCTTCGTGGCGGTCGTCGTTGCCGCGTTCCTGTCCCTGATCGTCGTACGCGCCGTTCCGCGCCAGCTCGGACGTGCGCACCCGCTCGGGACGCTGCACGTGGTGGCGCCGGTCGCCTGGGCGCTCATCGTCATTTCCGCGCCGTTGCGCCGCGTCGTCCCCGCCCTGCGAGCGCCCGCTCTCGCCGAGGCCGAGGACCTCGTCGAACAGGCCCACGGCGCGCTTGAAGAAGAGGGTGTTGAAATGGTGCGCGGTGTCGTGAATCTCGGCGACACACTCACGCGCGAGGTGATGGTGCCTCGCACCGACATGGTGACGATTGGATCTGGCACCGCTGTCCGCAAGGCCATGGTGCTGTTCATGCGCTCGGGCTTTTCCCGGGTTCCCGTGGTGTCGGGTGGTGTCGCGGACACCATTGGCGTCCTGTACCTCAAGGATGTCGTCAAGGCGACGTGGGACGACGAGTCTTTGCTCGATGCTCCGGTCGACGAGCTGATGCGGCGGCCGGTGTTCATTCCTGAGTCGGTGCCAGTGGACGATCTCCTGTCGCGGATGCAGCATGAGGTCTTCCATATGGCCACAGTCATTGACGAATACGGGGGCGTCGCTGGCCTCGTGACCATGGAGGACGCGCTTGAGGAGATTGTCGGCGAACTCGTCGACGAGCACGACCGTTCCGAACCCGACGCCGAACCGCTGCCTGACGGTGCGTTTCGCATCCCGGCGCGGTTCCCATTGCACCGTCTTGGAGAGCTGTTCGACCTTGAGGTCGACGAACCGGATGTGGAGACTGCGGCGGGGCTGCTCGCCAAGTCCCTTGGGCAGGTACCCATTCCGGGTGCCACGGCGTCCGCTCACGGAGTTGTCCTTGTCGCTGATCGCGTCGAAGGCCGACGGCGTCGGCTGACGTCCCTTGTCGTCCGCCGCGACGAGACCGCGCCCGACGTCGAAGAGCCAGTGCGGACAAAGACGAAGCGGAAGGATACTGGCGATGCGTGAGCCCAGCCACCGTTCGGGATTCGTGGCCTTTGTCGGCCGACCGAACGCGGGAAAGTCGACCCTCATGAATGCACTGGTGGGGGAGAAGGTCGCGATCATGTCGTCTCGTCCGCAGACGACGCGACGGGCGATTCGCGGTATCGTCAGCCGGCCTGACGCGCAAGTCATCGTGGTGGACACGCCGGGCCTGCACCGCCCGCGCACGCTGCTTGGCCAGCGCCTGAACGACCTCGTGCGTGAAACCCTCGCTGAGGTCGACGTTATTGGATTTTGCCTGCCTGCCAACGAAAAGGTTGGTCCAGGCGACGAGTGGATCGCGCGCGAACTCGCCGACGCCCGGGTGCCTGTTGTGGCAATCGTCACGAAGCTCGACACCGTTGCGCCCGCCAAGGTCGCCGAACACCTCATGCGAGTGAGTGAACTGGCTGACTGGGCCGACATTGTCCCCGTGAGTTCAGTCAAGGACGTCCAGATGGACGTGCTGCTCGATGTGATTGTGGCGCGATTGCCGCTTGGCCCTCCGCTCTATCCCGCTGGCGAGGTGACGGACGAGCCCCTCGAGATCAGAATTGCCGAACTGGTCCGCGAAGCCGCTCTCGAGGGCGTCCACGACGAACTTCCGCACTCGATTGCGGTAGTCGTGGAGGAGATGGTCGAGCGCGAGCAGGCCTCAGACGACCCTCGCGTTCCACTGCTCGACGTGCGCGTGCAGCTCTATGTCGAGCGTGATAGCCAAAAGGGCATCATCATCGGCAAGGGCGGCGCTCGACTCAAGGAGGTTGGCGCCACCGCGCGGGCCAGCATTGAGCATCTGCTCGGACGCAAGGTGTTCCTCGACCTGCACGTCAAAATCGCCAAGGAGTGGCAGCGCGATCCCAAGCAGTTAGGTCGGCTGGGTTTCTAGCCCGCACCCCGCGTGCCGCACCGTTGACGCATCGGCTATCGTGGGGGAATGCGTGCAGCGCTGCTCCTTCGTTGCCGCGACGAGGCCTAGTTCACGGCCGGACCCTCGTCGCGGTGGTTGGTGTGCCGGCTCTGAGCCCTCAACCCTCCGAAGGAATACCGACATGACCCCCACGTATTACACCGGCGGCGACCAGCAGCCGTCCGGGATGCCGCTGCACAAATACCGTCCCTATCACGAGCACGTCGTGGTGGATCTGCCCGATCGCACGTGGCCCGACAAGCGCATTGAGAAGGCTCCGCGCTGGTGTGCCGTCGACCTGCGAGACGGCAACCAGGCGTTGATTGAACCCATGAACGCCGAGCGCAAGATGCGCATGTTCGAGTTGCTTGTCCGGATGGGATACAAGGAGATCGAGGTCGGGTTCCCGAGCGCAAGCCAGACCGACTTCGACTTCGTGCGCAAACTTATCGACGAGGATCGGATCCCGGACGACGTGGTCATCCAGGTCCTCACCCAGGCGCGCGAGCATCTGATTGAGCGCACCTACGAGTCGCTCAAGGGCGCCAAGAACGCGGTCGTTCACCTCTACAACTCCACGTCCACCCTCCAGCGCGAGGTCGTGTTCCGCGCTGGGCTCGATGAGATCCAGGACATCGCCACTCACGGCGCGATGCTGTGCCAGAAGTTCGAAGACATGCTGCCGGGCACGAACGTGTTTTACGAGTACAGCCCCGAGTCGTATACCGGGACAGAGCTCGAGTACGCGGTGCGCGTGTGCAACGCAGTGCTTGACGTCTGGAAGCCGACGCCGGAGCGCAAAGTCATCATCAACCTGCCCGCGACGGTGGAGATGGCCACCCCGAACGTGTACGCGGATTCAATCGAGTGGATGAACCGGCATCTCGACTACCGCGACTGCGTCGTGCTGAGCCTGCATCCTCATAACGACCGCGGCACCGCGGTCGCCGCAGCGGAACTCGGCTACCTCGCGGGCGCAGACCGCATCGAGGGGTGCCTGTTCGGCAACGGGGAGCGCACAGGCAACGTCGACATCGTCACGCTCGGGATGAATCTCTTCAGCCAAGGAATCGATCCTCAGATCGACTTCAGCGACATCGACGGAATCCGACGCACGGTCGAGTACTGCAACCAGATCGATGTGCATCCACGCCACCCGTGGGGCGGTGACCTGGTCTTCACGGCGTTCTCGGGATCTCACCAGGACGCCATCAAGAAGGGCCTGGAGGCGATGGACGCCAAGGCGGCCCGCGCAGGGGTCGGCGTCGACGATCTCGTGTGGGCGGTGCCGTACCTGCCGATCGACCCGCGAGACGTGGGTCGAACCTACGAGGCGGTCATTCGGGTCAACAGCCAGTCGGGCAAGGGCGGCGTTGCGTATCTGCTCAAGACGGAGCGCAGCCTCGACCTTCCGCGCAGGCTGCAAATTGAGTTCTCGCGCGTCGTCCAGCGCGCGGCCGACGAGACAGGCGCCGAGATGAGCGCTGCGGATATTTGGCGAATCTTCGAGGACGAGTACCTTCCGGCCGTCGATCCGCAGCGTAAGTGGGGGCGCTTCGCGCTTGCCGGCACGCGCACCACGTCGTCAGACGCTGGTCCGGACACGCTTGCTGCGGACATCGTCGACGGCGGGACGGCTGTCACGGTGGAAGGCTCGGGCAACGGTCCCGTCGCGGCTTTCGTCGCGGCGCTTGGCACCCGCGACGTGCGCGTGGAGGTGCTCGACTACGCGGAGCACGCGATGAGCGGTGGCGGGGACGCGACGGCAGCGTCGTACGTCGAATGCCAGATCGGAGAGGAGATCTTCTGGGGCGTCGGCATCGACCCGTCGATCACGACCGCGACCCTGAAGGCGATTATCTCGGCGGTCAATCGCGCGGGTCGCGCGACAGGGGGCGCGTGAGAGGCCCGTTCCTGGGCGTTGTGCTTGCGGCGGCGCTCGCCGTGGCGGGCTGTTCCGCCCCCACCGCAGCCGACGAGGCACGTGAGCAGCTCCCAGATCTGAGTGGCTTTGGTCTCGCGAGTTTCGAGTGCGGCACGGGCCGAGCGCTGGGCTCAGACTTCACGCCACCGTCGGACGACACCTACGTCGCGCAGTGCTGGGCCGGATCGGCGACCTCGGGGATCGACACTTTGGCCGACGACGTCCAACGCGAGGTGCTCGCCGCCACGGGCGGAGAGGACGTGAGCGCGGAGGCATGTGCCCGCGACGCCAGCAGCGGTTCAGCCTCTGTCGCGTGCCGAGCAGTTCTCGTCACGAAGGTCGATACCCGGGTGCTCGTTCGCACACTCGTGGTCCTCGCCGATATTGACGCCTTGCTCGCGGATCTTCCGGACAACCCCACGGACGCAGAGATTGACGCAGCCCTCAATGGCGCCGACGTCGAGGTGCTCGTCGGCACGGAGCCCATCGCTTCCTAGGGTCGACCTCGGCTACGAAACCGCAGAACGGCTGTCCACACTAATGTCCAGGAGCGGACAGAGGTCGTCCACCTCGCTCGCGAGCGCAGGATCCGGGGAATAGGCGATGACCGGCATGGGAGCAAGCGCGGCAAGTACACAGAGGTTCTGTGCACTCGCTCGCGAGGTTCGGGTCCGAAGAAAAGTTTGGGCCTCACCAGTGACCACTTCGCCATTGAGGGTCCACGCCCGCGACAGGTAGGCGTCGACAAAGTTGTCGGTCGCTTCGTCATCGCGCCAAAAGACCGTGATGAGGTCGTCGCTCGCCGCTGCCACGATCTTGTCTGAAATGCGTTCTGCCGGGCCGAATCGCTCTCCCATCAGCAACTGGTAGGGGACGAACGCCAGGTCTCGAGACCAGACGATTCCGGGCGTCGTCAACCCTGCCACAACGGCGAGGACTCCCACTCCCGCTGTGCCCGCCCGAAGCGCGAGGCTCGATGCGCCCCACGTACGAGACAGTGCGAGATTCACAGCAAGTCCGACGGCGAGAACCGATAGTACGATGGCCGACATCAGCGCGAACCGAGCGGGGTAGTACTCCCAAGGAGGGGCGATTGCGCCTCGGCCAACGAGGAGCGAAGACAGGCCCGCGAGTAGCCCGGTGACCACAACGAAGCTCGCTCGCGCCAACGTGCGTGACGATCTCCAGGTCATGATGCCCATGAGCACGCACGCAACGGTAACCGCGCCGAGGTACGGGACTGACAAGGGGCTCGTCGGAGAGTCCGCTGCGAGTGAGCGCTCGACGCCCGTGAGACCGTCGCTCCCCACCGACGTCGCGGCCTTGACCATCGAGGGAACCGCGATCCACGCTGCGTAACCCACGAGGGCCGCCGCACTCAGGCCGATCATGGTCATGGCTCGTCGTCCCTCAAGTGCTATTTCTCGGCGAAAGGCGAATCCCGCCGCCAAGGCGAGGAGGACCGGGGCTGCCGCAAACGGAGTCCACACGGCAAGCTCAACCGTGCCGGCAGCGGTGAGGGTGGCAACTGCGAGCGAGGGACTGCGTCGGGCGTGCAGGAAGACGATGATTGATCCGCAGAGCACGGCGACGTTGATGAAGGTATTGAGCTGTCCGTACCGGATGCGGTCGCCGGAGATGAGGCCAATGAGCGGCACGAGCGAGACGGCCAGCGTCGGTAGTGCGACCCACGGCGGCGTACGGGTCGCCTTGATCGAACCTGCGACGACGACAAGTGCGGCCGCGAGCACGCACGTGAGCGAGACGAAGATTGACCATGTGATCGAAATCGAGGTCATCTCTGCGAGTAGTCGAGGCCCTGGCGCGAGCCCTGAATGGCCGACAGGGATCTCTGCGGACGACAGGGCATGTTCGAGTGGGCGAGGGTTGCCTGTCGGCGCCGTGCCAATCCCGCCATGAGCGATCATTTCGCGGACGGCAGAGATATTGAGCGTCGAGTCGCCGAACGTCACCCAGTTGAGGCCTGCGGCATGCGGGACGATGCGGGCGAGAAGCGCAGCGACGTTCC
>JAHEMW010000066.1 GCA_024643505.1 Demequinaceae bacterium | reverse complement strand
GCCGGCCGCACCAGCCGCCGCGGCGACTCCCCGCCAGGCGGCGCCGCGCCCCGGTCCCGCGAAACCCGCGCCGGCGGCGCCCGTCGACATTCCTGCTGCGGCGACTGCGCCAGCGGCGGAGCCACGAGCACCCCAGGCACCTTCGCCCCAGGCGCCGGCGGACCCCGCGTCTGCCGCGGCGCCCGGCGACATGCCGCGTCCACGCCCACGGCCCGGCGGTAACAACCCCTTCGGTGATCGCTCGGGCATGCCGCGTCCGCGCCCGCGTCCCGGAGGCAACAACCCCTTCCAGGCACCTCGTACGCCTCAGCGCGCCGCGCCGGGAGGCCCTGCCGCACGGCCCGGCGCGCCCGCTGGCGCACGGCCTGCAGGGGCAGGCGCCAGTCGTCCTGGATTTGCACCGCGTCCCAGCGGACCTGGGGGCGCAGGCGCGCCCGGTCGTAGCGGCGCACCCGCGGGCGCTCCCGGTGGGTTCGCAGGCCCCGGCGCTCGTCCCGCAGCGGGCGGTCGCGGCCGCGGCGGTGGAACCGCTGGCGCCTTCGGTCGCCAAGGAGGCAAGCCCGCGCGCTCACGCAAGAGCAAGCGCGCGAAGCGTCAGGAATACGAGCAGAGCCATGCCCCGGCGATCGGCGGCGTCAACATTCCTCGCGGAGACGGCCGCACCCTGGTGCGGCTACGCCGTGGTGCCACGCTCGCGGACTTCGCCGAGAAGATCGACGTCAATCCCGCGTCTCTTGTGACCGTGCTGTTCCACCTCGGTGAGATGGCGACCGCGACTCAGTCTCTCGACGAAGAGACGTTCGGCGCCCTCGGTGCCGAACTGGGGTACCGCATTCAGATCGTCTCTCCGGAGGACGAGGACAAGGAACTGCTCGAGGACTTCGGCCTGGACCTCGAGGCGGAACTGGCCGCAGAGACCGACGAGGACCTTGAGGAACGGCCGCCCGTTGTCACCGTCATGGGTCACGTCGACCACGGTAAGACGCGTCTGCTTGACGCCATCCGCAAGTCCGACGTCATTTCCGGCGAAGCCGGCGGCATCACGCAGCACATTGGTGCTTACCAGGTGCGACACGTCCACGAAGGCGTCGATCGCGCCATCACCTTCATCGACACTCCGGGCCACGAGGCGTTCACGGCCATGCGTGCCCGCGGTGCGCGCGTGACGGACATCGCGATTCTTGTGGTCGCTGCGGACGACGGTGTCATGCCGCAGACCATCGAGGCGCTCAACCACGCCCAGGCGGCGAACGTGCCGATTGTGGTGGCCGTGAACAAGGTGGACAAGGAGGGTGCGAACCCTGCGAAGATCCGCCAGCAGCTCACCGAATACAACCTCGTTGCCGAGGAATACGGCGGCGAGACGATGTTCGTTGACGTGTCTGCGCTTAAGGGCAAGGGCATCGACGACCTCCTTGAGGCAGTACTGCTCACCGCCGATGCGGGGCTCGATTTGCGCGCGAACCCCGACAAGGACGCTCGCGGCGTCGCCGTCGAGGCGCACCTCGACAAGGGCCGTGGCCCGGTGGCCACCGTGCTCGTGCAGTCGGGCACGTTGCGGGTTGGCGATGCGATCGTCGCCGGCACTGCGCACGGCCGCGTCCGTGCGATGTTCGACGAGCATGACCAGCCCGTTGCCGAGGCGTTGCCGGCTCGTCCGGTGATTGTCATTGGCCTCACGTCGGTGCCGAGGGCGGGGGACACGTTCCTCGTCGCCGACGACGACCGCACCGCTCGCCAAATCGCTGAAAAGCGCGAGGCGGCTGAGCGTGCGGCCCAACTGGCCAAGCGTCGCAAGCGCATCAGCCTTGAGGACTTCAACCAGGCGCTCGAAGAGGGCAAGGTCGATACCCTCAACCTCATCATCAAGGGTGACGTCTCTGGTGCCGTCGAGGCGCTCGAGGACGCGCTGCTGCAGATCGATGTCGGCAAGGAGGTCGACCTGCGGATCATTCACCGCGGCGTCGGCGCGGTGACGCAGAACGACGTCAACCTTGCGACGGTCGACAGCGCAATCATCATTGGATTCAATGTTCGGCCCGCCGAACGTGTCCAGGAGCTCGCCGACCGCGAGGGCGTCGACATGCGCTTCTACTCGGTCATCTATCGCGCGCTCGAGGACATCGAGGCCTCGCTCAAGGGCATGCTCAAGCCTGAGTTCGAGGAGCGGCAGACGGGTGCGGCGGAGATCCAGGAGATCTTCCGCAGTTCCAAGTTCGGCAACATCGCCGGCTGCCTGGTGCGCGAGGGTCTCATCAAGCGCAACGCCAAGGCTCGGGTCTCCCGGTCGGGCGTCGTCGTCGGCGAGCCGACGATCGACACCTTGCGTCGCTTCAAGGACGACGTCACCGAAGTCAGGGACGGGTTCGAGTGCGGTATTGGGCTCGGCAAGTTCAATGACATTCAGGTTGGCGACATTATCGAGACCTTCGAGATGGTGGAGATTCCGAGGGACTGATGGTTGACTCCGCACGTGCTCTCAAGCTCGCCGGCACGATCAAGAAGATCGTCGCCAGCGAGCTTGAGAGCACGATCAAAGACCCACGGCTCGGCTTCATCACGGTGACCGACGTGAGAGTGACCGGCGACCTCCAACAGGCCTCCGTGTTCTACACGGTGCTCGGCGGGGATGAGGACCGGGAGCAGACAGCGGCGGCGCTTGCGTCTGCCAAGGGACGCCTCCGCTCCACAGTGGGTTCGCAGCTGGGTATTCGGCTGACGCCGACGCTCGATTTCTACCTCGACGCCGTTCCCGAGACGGCCGCGACGCTCGACCGCGCGCTCCACGAGGCTCACGTGAGGGACGCCGAACTGGCGCGGTTGCGCGAGGGCGCGCACTATGCCGGCGACGCGGACCCATACCGCCACCCGGCTGACGTCGAGCAGGATGGTTGATTTCGAACCGTCAGGCATCGTCATTGTCGACAAGCCTGCTGGCTTGACCTCGCATGACGTCGTCGCTCGCATGCGCCGCGTCCTCGGCACTCGCAAGGTCGGTCATGGCGGCACGCTCGACCCCATGGCGACCGGGGTGCTCGTCATCGCATGCGGCAAGGCGACTCGCTTGCTGACCTATTATTCGGCGCGTGACAAGACCTACGAGGCGACGATTCGTCTCGGAGTGAGCACAGTGACCGACGACGCCGAGGGTGACATCTCCGCGTCGGCAGACGCGTCCGGCGTGACCGACGGTGAGATCGCGATTGCGATCGCCCAGCTCACCGGCGACATCGTGCAGCGACCGAGCGCAGTCAGTGCGATCAAGGTTGACGGCAAGCGCGCCTACGCTCGCGTGCGCGCGGGGGAGGACGTTGAGCTCGCCGAGCGACCGGTGACGGTCTCCCGGTTCGACCTCGCCGCAACGCGGCGCGGCCCGTCGACGGTCGACCTTGACATTGTCGTGACCGTCTCCTCCGGCACCTACGTTCGCGCACTCGCGCGTGACCTCGGTGCCGCGCTCGGCGTCGGCGGCCACCTGACTTCGCTGCGCCGCACGGCTGTCGGCATGCTGACGGTCGACGCAGCCGTGTCGCTCGACGCGCTGCTCCACGACAACGCACTCGTGCCGCTCATTGATCTCGCAACTGCCGCGCGCGCCGTCCTGCCCACGTACAAGGCAACGGACAAGTCGGCGCGAGCGCTCGGCTTTGGACAGGCGGTGCCTCGCGATCCCGCTAGCGGCGCTGGCGATCACGTCGCGATAACCGAATCGGGTCAGGCGGTCGCAATCGTGCGCGCACGCGGCGATCAGTGGATGCCAGCAATAGTCTTCGTTCCGTCGCGAAGCACGGACGGGCACGGGACTCCGGCACAATGACCGGTATGCAGATTTGGCGATCCCTTGCTGACGTGCCAGCGGGACTGCCTCCCGCGGTCGTGACCATTGGGAATTTCGACGGCGTGCACCGCGGGCATCAGGCGGTGCTCGAGCGCATGGTCGCCGATGCGCGTGAACGGGGACAGGCCGCGATCGCGATCACCTTCGATCCGCATCCCAAGGCGATCCACGATCCCGCCCATCTCCCCGAACTCATCACCGGTCTGGACGATCGGCTGGAGCGGCTCGCGGCAACGGGACTCGACGGAGTGCTTGTCGTTACCTACACGCTCGAGTTCGCGCAGCAGACTCCCGAGCAATTTGTGCGCTCCTACCTCGTGGACGGGCTCGGTGCCGACACCGTGGTTGTCGGGCACGACACACGTTTCGGCCGCGGCAACGCCGGCGACGTCGAGACGATGAGGGAACTTGGACAGGCGTGCGGCTTCGCGGTCGAGATCATTCCCGACGCTGTCGACGCCGGGCACGGCGGCCGACGCTGGTCGTCCACGTGGGTGCGCGAACTCCTGGACGCGGGAGACCTCGAGGAGGCGGCGGCGGTGCTCGGGCGCCCGCACCGGCTTCGCGGCGAGGTAGTGCACGGCGACAAGCTCGGCCGGAAGATCGGGTTCCCGACCGCGAACGTGCACGTCGACTCCGGCATGATCCCGCGGCACGGGGTCTACGCGGCGCGCCTGACGGTGTTGCATGCCGGCAAGCGCGACGGAGCAACTCCCGCTACTGGAGTCTCAATGCCCGCCGCAGTGAGCCTCGGAATCAACTACACCGTCGGCGGCACCGACCTCCGTGTCGAGGCGTATGTGATCGACAGTCACGACCTTGATCTATACGGCGCTCGCGTCGCAGTTGACCTCGTGAAATGGCGTCGCCCCATGCTCGATTTCGGTGACATCGACGCTCTCGTCGAGGCTCTCCACGAGGATGTTGCCTGGTCTCGCGACGTGTTAAATCTTCGTTAACCTTTCGGCGCCGAACGTGCTGTGGGCTATGTTCGAAGGATGGACCGAGACGAAACCGCACAATCTGGGACGGCCACGGCGCTGCTTGAACTCACCGCGGTCAACAAACACTTCGGTGACTTGCACGTCCTTAACGACATCAACTTGTCCATCACTCGCGGTGAAGTCGTCGTCGTCATCGGCCCGTCCGGTTCCGGAAAATCGACGCTGTGCCGCTCAATCAACCGCCTCGAAACCATCGACGACGGGACGATCTCGATCGACGGCCAGCGACTCGCAGAGGAGGGCAAGGCGCTTGCGAGGCTACGTGCCGATGTAGGCATGGTGTTTCAGTCCTTCAACCTGTTCGCCCACAAGACGATCCTTGAGAACGTCATGCTGGGCCCGGTCAAGGTCAAGCGCGTGCCCAAGGCGCAGGCCCGCGAGGACGCGATGAAGCTCCTCGAGCGCGTCGGCGTCGCCAACCAGGCCAATAAGTACCCAGCCCAACTCTCGGGTGGACAGCAGCAGCGCGTGGCGATCGCGCGCTCGCTCGCCATGAAACCGAAGGTCATGCTGTTCGACGAGCCGACCTCGGCGCTTGACCCCGAAATGATCAACGAGGTTCTCGACGTGATGACCGACCTCGCGCACGAGGGCATGACGATGATCGTCGTCACGCACGAGATGGGTTTTGCCCGTAAGGCGGCGAACCGTGTCATCTTCATGGCCGACGGGCGCATCGTCGAAGAGGCGACCCCTGAAGAATTCTTCACCAACCCGAAGTCCGACCGCGCGAAGGATTTCCTGTCAAAGATTCTCACGCACTAGCGGCGTGCGGAAAGGCCCGGGAACACCTGGGCGTCGAACGAAGGAGAGGACAATGCCCAACACACTCAAGTTGGCCGCAGCGGCCATCGCTGCCGGTCTTGCGCTGAGCGCGTGCTCATCCGACACGCCCGACGAGTCATCGTCGGACGGCGGCGGGATGATGGAGTTCCCGGAAGGCTCGACGATGGCGCAGCTGGCGGAGGCTGGCACGATCACGATCGGTACCAAGTTCGACCAGCCCCTATTTGGACTGAAGGCGCCTAGCGGCAACCCAGAAGGCTTCGACGTCGAGATCGGCAAGATCATCGCCGAGGAACTCGGAATCCCGGCCGATGAAATCAAGTGGATCGAAACCGTGTCTGCAAACCGCGAGCCGTTCATCGAGGCCGGTGACGTTGACATGGTGATCGCCACGTACACGATCAATGACAAGCGCAAGGATCTCATCAGCTTCGCAGGGCCGTACTACCTCGCTGGCCAGGCGCTCATGACCTTGTCCACCACGAACGACATTGCCGGCCCAGACGACCTCTCCGGCAAGAAGGTGTGCTCGGTCGAGGGATCAACGCCCGCGCAGAACATCGCGGACAACTACCCCGACGCCGAATTGTCTCTGTTCGCGGCGTACACGGACTGCCTCGAACCGCTCCGCAACGGCCAGGTCGACGTTGTGACGACCGACAACGTCATCCTCGCCGGCTACGTGGCTGAGTCTGACGGCGAGTTCAAGGTCGTCGGCGAGCCGTTCACGGAGGAGCCCTACGGCATCGGTGTCACGCGAGAAGACACCGAGTTCCGTAACTGGGTCAACGACGTCCTCGAAGAGATCTTCGCGGACGGCCGTTGGCTGGCGGCGTGGAAGGCCACTGCCGGCACGGTTCTTCCGGACCCGGCCGTACCTACCGTCGACCGCTACGAGGTCGGATAGGACGACGCGCGTGACCCCCCGGGGACGGGGGGTCACGCGCCCGTCCAGGGGCGCGCATGCAGACATTTGTTGAGAACTTCGGGACGATTTGGGGCGGATTCCTCGCCACGCTGTCGCTCACCGCTGTCGCTGGGGTGATCTCCTTCGTGTGGGGAGCCGTGCTCGCGGCGTTCCGAGTCTCGCCCGTCGGTCCGCTGCGCACCTTCGGGACGATTTACGTTGAGGTCGTCCGAAATACCCCGCTGACGCTGATGTTCTTCTTCTGGGTGTTTGTGATGCCGACGTTCGGCGTGATCTTTCCAGAGCTGGGATTCTGGCCGGCTGTGGTTGCCCTCAGCCTTTACACGAGCTCGTTCGTGTGTGAGTCACTGCGCTCCGGCATCAATTCGGTGGGCATTGGGCAAGCGGAGGCGGCGCGTTCTGTCGGCTTCACCTTCGGTCAGACGCTCACTCACATTGTTCTGCCGCAGGCGTGGCGCACGGCCATACCGCCGCTGATCTCGGTGTTGATCGCGCTCACCAAGAACACCTCCGTGGCGGCGGGATTCGCCTTCACGGAACTCGTGGCAGTGTCCCAGCGGCTCATGAATGCGAACCCGAGTGACGGGCTGTTCATCTTCTTCGGCATCGGCCTGCTCTACCTGGTGATCACCATCCCGCTTGGCATCCTGGCGGGGCAGCTCGAGAAGAAGGTGGCGTTCGCGCGATGAGCAATGCATCCGTTCTGTACGACGCTCCCGGGCCCCGGGCCAAGCGGCTCGACCGCATTCTCAATTGGGTCTTCAGCCTCGTGTTCGTTGCCATCGCCGGGCTTGCAATTCTCTCGGCGTACAACAAGGGGATCTTTGATGATCGCTGGACCGTGCTGTGGGATCCACCTAAGGGTCAGACCGCCGCCGACGTGTGGCACTCGTTGCTTGTGCGCGGCCTCGGGGCAACCCTGATCGCAGCGGCGATCGCTGCCCCCATCGCGCTCGTGCTCGGAGGCATGCTCGCGGTCGTGCGGCGCGGCATCCTGTTAAAGCCGGTCACGCGGTCAGCGACCGTGCTGACCGAGTTCTTCCGTGGCCTTCCGGTTCTGCTGCTGATGTTCCTTGCCAAACTCGTGTTCGGCTGGTCGCCGCTGTGGTCGGTCGTGTTTGGTCTCGTCGTCTACAACGTGGCGGTCGTGGCGGAGATCTTGCGCGCAGGTCTCGCGGCATTGCCCAAGGGCCAACGCGAGGCGGGCCTCAGTATCGGGCTTTCTGCCATGCGCACGACCATCGTGATCGAATTGCCGCAGGCAGTGCGCATCATGCTCCCGGCGCTCATCAGCCAAATCGTTGTGCTTCTCAAGGACACATCGCTGGGGTTCATTGTCAGCTACGAAGAGTTGCTGCGAACGATCAAGCTCAACCGGGATTACTTCGGTGATCAGTACCTGCTGCCGCTTTTCCTCGTTGGCGCGACGATCTACATCCTCATCAACCTGTCGGTCTCGCGCCTTGCAACGCTCCTTGAGCGCAGGCTACGAGAGCGCGGTTCCGGCCAACCGAAGACTCCGATTGAAATTGGCCCGACCGGACCGATTCCGCAATCTGGAATCGGAGGGCCGGCGCGCGAAGAAGGCGCCCGCGCTGGGGATCCTTTGTTCGGGCATCGAGCCCGCGGCGGCGGCGAGAATCGCCCGTAGTCGTTGGTGCTCGGGTCGCATCTCGGGTAACATTTCCCTTCGCCGTCAAACGGCCGCGGTTTGTAGGGCCCCGGAGAACATGCCCGGGAGCGCCGCGCAACGATTCCTGAAGGAGAAACAGTGCCGCTCGATGCTGCAACCAAGAAGTCGATCATGGCCGAGTACGCCACCAGCGAGGGCGACACCGGCTCTCCCGAGGTGCAGGTCGCGATGCTGTCGCGTCGCATCGCGGACCTGACGGAACACCTCAAAGAGCACAAGCACGACCACCACACGCGTCGTGGCCTGCTGCTGCTCGTCGGCCGTCGCCGCAACCTCCTCAACTACCTTCAGCGCGTCGACATTGAGCGCTACCGCTCGTTGATCGAGCGCCTTGGTCTGCGCCGCTAGGCTGCGACTCAGGCCAAGAAGAACCCGGCTTGCACGCCCTTCAGGCGAGGCGGCCGGGTTCTTTTACGTCCAGGCGCCAGCTTCGACGGCCACAGCGGCTGCGGAGATGAGCGCCGCGAGCGCCGCTGGATTTTCGCGGGCGATGAAGTGAGAGCAGCCGTCGATCACGGTGGTCTCGTAGCCGAGGCGTACGTGGAGTAGGCGCGCGGCCTCGTGCCGCACTGCCGGGGACAGCGCTCCCGTCGTCACGACGACCCGCCCTTGACCCGGCGAGGCGACGCGCGGCTCGAACGCTCTGAACATCGCGAGGTCACGACCGACGGCGGACTCCTCCGCGATCATGTCGATGCGCCACAGCGGTCCGTACAGCGTCGAACCGAGGCCCGCTGCTCCGTTCGCGCTGTAGGCCTCGACGACGGGTGCGAGGAGCTCGGGCACGAGCGAGCCCACCGCGGGCTCATGCGCAATCGCTCCCGCGATCGAGATGGTTGACGCCGCGAGCGCGAGTCCGAGTGTCGCGCCCCCGCTCGC
>JAHEMW010000006.1 GCA_024643505.1 Demequinaceae bacterium | reverse complement strand
ACGCGGACATGAAGGTTGACGCGCGGCGCTCCGAGCGGCGGGTTGCGCGAACCCGCCTCAGCGAGCGCGTGCGCGAGCGGACCGGAACGCGAGCCCGGCGCGAGGACAAAATCTTCCACGCCGTGAACGGCGAGCGCATTCACGAGTTCACGCGCGAACGCGGCAGAGGGTCGAGCGCTCACACGATCACCTCCAGTGGCCGCTGCCGCATCATGCCGTTGCTAGGAAGCAGTGTCTGTTCCACCGTATCGCCAGCGAGCAGGGCTCCCGTACCCAGGCCGCAGGCGTAGGGCAGGTCCGGAAGTGCGAGCGCCAGCGCCAGTTCGGCGCTCAGCCCCACCGAGGTCTCCATCGCCGAGGAAACCACGCACGGTAGCCCCGCCCGCTCTGCCACCAACAGACTCCGTCGCACGCCCCCAAGCGGCGCGGCTTTCAGCACAATGAGATCTGCTGCGCTCGCCGCAACGACCGCGTCTGCATTGCCTGGAATCCGAACCGACTCGTCCGCCGCGATGGGAACCGACACGCGGCGGCGCACCATCGCGAGTTCCGCAACGCTCGCGCAGGGCTGCTCCACATACTCGATGCCCGAGACGCCCCCGCGCCGGGCGGCCGCGTCGAGTGCACGCACCGCCCGAACTGCCTGGTCGACGTCCCACGCGCCGTTGACGTCGATCCGCACTCGGCCGGAGGGCCCGAGCGCTGCGGCGACCGCCTCGATGCGCGCCTCGTCGGCAGCGAGAGTGTCGCGCCCGCCGACCTTCACTTTCGCGGTGCGACAGCCGCCTGCGACGGCGAGGACGGCCGCCAGCTCCGGGGACACGTCCGGGACGATCGAATTGACTGGCACCGCCTCACGGACGGGCGTCGGCCACTGACCGCGCGCGGCCTCCATCGCCGCCGCCCACCAGCGACTCGCTCGCTCGGCCGAGTAGTCGGCGAACGGAGAGTACTCGCCCCACGCCGCACCGTGAATGAGAACGCCAGTTCGGTGGTGAACGCCTCGAAACGGCATCGTGAGCGCGATGCGAAACGGGCGGAACTCCATGGCCACAACTTACGCCGCAGGCACGCGAGCGGTCGCGGACCATTGTCGCGAACGAGCGGGCTAGGCTCGCCCGTATGAGTGACATCCCCGCGGCGGTGTCGGATCTCATGGATCCGAACCAATGGCGCGCCGTCGATGGCTTCGCCGATGGTGACATGACGTATCACCGGTGGGTGGAGCGCACCGACGGCGCCGAAAGGGACCTCCCAGCCGTGCGGATCGCGTTCAATCGGCCCGACGTGCGCAACGCCTTCAGGCCACAAACGGTTGACGACCTCTACCGCGCGATCGATCACGCGCGCCAAAGCGCGGATGTCGCTGCCGTCATCATCACCGGCAACGGGCCGGCCGCTGACGGCGTCCACGCGTTTTGCTCAGGAGGCGACCAGCGCAGCCGCGGCCGCGATGGCTACCTGTACGACGGCTCAGGCGACGCCGGGAGCGGACACGGGGGTCGCCTCCACATCCTCGAAGTGCAGCGTCTCATGCGGACCAGCCCAAAGGTCGTCATCGCGGCGGTCAACGGCTGGGCGGCAGGGGGCGGACACTCGCTGCACGTCGTCGCAGACCTCTCGATCGCATCGCGCGAGCACGCACGTTTCAAGCAAACGGACGCCAACGTCGCGTCCTTCGACGCAGGCTATGGTTCCGCGCTCCTTGCCCGCCAGGTCGGCGACAAGCGGGCTCGCGAGATCTTCTTCCTTGGCCGCGAGTACTCGGCGGATGAGGCAGAACGTTGGGGCGCAGTGAATGAGTCGGTGCCGCATGCGGACCTTGAGACGCGCGCACTTGAGTACGCCCGAATCGTCGCGACGAAGTCACCACAAGCGATTCGCATGCTGAAGTTCGGGTTCAACCTTGCCGATGACGGCCTCGCGGGCCAGCAGGTGTTCGCTGGAGAGGCCACGCGTCTTGCCTACATGACTGACGAAGCCCAGGAGGGACGCGATGCGTTCCTTGAGCGCCGCGATCCGGATTGGACAGCGTTTCCGTACGCATTCTGAGGCGCCGCTAGGAGATGTCGATCTTGCCTGGCGCAACGCCCTTGTTCGGGACGAGTTCCACCCACGTCTTGCCGGGGATGAGCGTCACCGGCGCGCCCTCCGATGTCGTGATGACGAACGGATCCCACTGGCCCTTCTTGGACCATCGGATCGTGACGAACTTGTTGCCGGACGCGAGGTAACCCCAGCCGCTCTTGCCTGCGATGAGGGTTTCCGGGACCGAGGAGTGGCCGCCGCCGCCCGTGTAGCGGACTGTCACCCACATCATGAGCACGTTCTTGGCGGCCAATTGAGTGCCGTCAGTGGTGACGTGCTTGGCCTTGCCCTCGTAGCGCATCCACATCTGCTTTGAATCGCTGAAACGCCATTCCGGCTGCGCATAGGGCGACATGTAGATGTCGATGTACGACGCCACCGTGCCGTCGCGTTGCGCGGTTGCGGAACGGGCCGGATAAGCGAACGCCCACTGCTCAGGCGGCGCCTTCGCCTTCGGAACCTGCTGACCGAAGGTCGCGAGATACCCGTGAAGGTTGTGCGGTGCTGCCTTATCCGACGTGCGGTAGAAGCCAGGTGACCCGAGGTCCTGGGTGATGAGCTTGAGGCCCGTCGCGGCAGCCGCGTTGACGAATCGCTTCTGCGCGCCAGAGAAGACGAGCGGCCCGCCCAGCTGGCTCATGATGTTGGGATCCATGGGGCGCATCGAGCGGATCGGGCCGACCGACTTTGGCCACGCCGATTGGTAGACAGCGATGAGTCGCGATATGCCCGCCTCGACATATTCCTCGAACACGATGTCGGCGTACTGCAGGTTCTCTTGCGGCTTTGCGGCTGCGGAATTTTCAATCTTGATTGACAGGGCGGGCCGAGCAAGGTCCGCGGCGGGCTTGCCGGCGGCGTCGACGCCCGTGAGCGGCCACACGACCTCGGGTCGCGGATCCGCTGGCGGCGATGGCGCTGGCCCGCGGGACGGCACGGGTGACGCCGTGACGGTCTGATCCGGGAGGACTTCCGCTGCGGGAGCGCAGGCGGTGACAGCGAGCGCCACGGAGACCAGGAGCGCTGTGCTGCCGAGCGCGATGCGGGCGGTCATATCGGGCAGTGTAGGGGCCGCCTAGGCTGACCTCATGCAGTACGCGCGTCTGGAAAGCAATCCGCTCGAGGCGGTCGCCTCAGTGCTCGGCGGGCGCGCTTTGGGTCTGGCCGTCGACACCTCCGGTTCGACGGGACGGCCGCGGACGGTCCTTCTTGGCGCAGACGCCATTCGCGCTTCTGCGGCCGCGACTCATGCGCGGCTCGGCGGCGCTGGGTCCTGGTTGCTCGCGCTGCCTGCAGAGCGGATCGGCGGAGCGATGGTGGTCGCGCGCGCGGCGATCGCCGACACCCGCGTGAACCACCTCCCGCAAGGCCCGTTCACCGCCGAAGCATTCGCGCGCGCGACTGACGCTCTTGCGCACGACAGCGGTGGACCCCAGTATGTCTCGCTCGTGCCGACGCAACTGGGTCGGCTGCTTGCGACGCACGCCGGCCGCGACGCCCTCTCGGCATTTCGAGCGATCCTGGTGGGAGGCGCCCCCCTGCGAGGGGAGCGCGACGCACTTCCCGTGATCGAGACGTACGGCTCGACCGAGACCTGCGGCGGCTGCGTGTACGACGGCGTCGCGCTTGACGGCGTGGAGTTCGGTCTCGACCACGAACGTGTTCGCGTGTCCGGACCAACGCTCGCGGCGGGCTATGAGGATGGCGACAACACGGCCTTCACCACGATCGCTGGGGTCCGGTGGGTCACCATGCCCGACGTCGGGCGCATCGAGGGCGGTCGGCTCGTCGTTGCCGGGCGGGCAGACGAGGTCATCGTCACGGGCGGCTACAAGGTGCATCCGGAAGCGGTTGAACGGGCGCTCGCGACGACCGTACCGACGCTCGACGGTGTTGTCGTGGGAGTCCCCGACAGCGAATGGGGCGAGCGCGTGGTGGTCGTGGCGGCTGGATACCGAGGCAGCGCCGAAGCGCTGCGCGCGCTGCTGCGCGATCGCCTGCCCGCTCACGCGCTACCTCGCGACGTCGTGTACGTCGATGCGTTACCCCTCGGCGTGGGTGGCAAGATTGACCGCACGGCCGCGCGGTCGCTCGCGCGCCGTCAACCCTAGGGAGATGCTGTGAGCACGACCGCCGCCGACTGGTTCGCGGGCGCACGCCCACGCACGCTCTGGGGTGCGGTGTCTCCCGTGTTCGTGGGCACAGCGGTGGCGATCGACCTTGACGCATTTGACGCCACCCTCGCGTTCCTCGCCCTCGGCGTCGCGCTCGCCTTGCAGGTTGCCGTGAACTACGCAAATGACTATTCCGACGGCGTGCGCGGCACGGACGTCGACCGCGTCGGCCCAGCCCGGCTCACGGCGAGTGGCCTCGCCGCGCCGTCGACGGTGAGGCGGGCGGCATTCGCGTTCTTTGCTGTTGCCGCCGTCCTCGGGCTCGCGCTCACGGTGTTGTCCGGCCAGCTCTGGCTGATCGCGGTGGGCGCGGCCGCGATCGGTGCCGCGTGGTATTACACGGGATCGAACCGGCCCTATGGCTATTCGGGGTGGGGCGAGGTCAGCGTCTTCATCTTCTTTGGGCCCGTTGCGACCATTGGCACCGCGTATGTTCAAACGGGTTCAGTGCCGTGGTGGTCGTGGGTCGCGTCGATCGGTGTGGGCCTCTACGCCGTCGCGATGTTGCTGGTGAACAACATCCGCGACATCGATACCGACGCGATCGCGGGCAAGCGCACGCTCGCGGTGCGTCTCGGCGATTTCCGCGCTCGCCGGCTCTTCGCCGCGACGATGGGTGTCCCCGTCGCGCTCGCAGTGGTCGTGTCGTTTGTCCACCCGTGGGCGCTGCTCGCCACGGTGGTCGCGCTGCCATCGCTGTTGATCGGCCTTGCGATGCGGCTACGTGCCCAAGGCCCGCAAATGGCGGTCATCTTCGGCGGCGTGAGCGCCGTCGGACTCACCTATGGGGTGCTGCTGTCGTTCGGGATCGTCCTTTAGTACCGCGGCACGGTGGGCGGATTAAGGCCGCTCGCGGCCCTCGATCTCTGCATCCTCATCGGCGTCTGCCTCGGCGAGCGGGCGTTGCGCGCGGGTAATCCAACCATCCATCTGCTCGGCCGCGGCTTTGCGCATCCGCGGCAGTACGAGGTAGGACACGAGCCAGGCGACGATAAACGCTGCCACCATGGCGAACAGATCGCGCCACCCCACCCCCCACAAAATGGCGAGCACCGCGACAAACAACAGGGTGCGAGCGAGCCAGTACATGAGCACCTTCATGGGACGAGCCTAACCGCGGTTACAGTGTGCGCATGAGGTACCTGGTTCCGGTCGGCGTCTATGTCGCACTTGTCGCGTATTGCGTGACCGACGTGTTGAATCACGATGACCGGTCTCCCTTCGGAGTCCACAAGGTCCTGTGGATCGTCATCATCGTGCTGTTCCCCTACGCGGGGGCGGCGGCGTGGCTCATCCTCAAGCTTCGCGGACGCGGTTCAAAGGGGGCTCGCGGCGGACCACGAGCGCCCGACGACGACCCCGACTACCTTCGCTGGCTGCGCGAACAGGAACGCAAGCGTCGGCGCAGTTGACGGCCGCGCCTAGGGAACCTGGTAGAGATCCAGGATCCGCCGCCCCACCACGTTGAGGTCAAAAGCCTTGACCCGGGTGGCCTGCTCCGCATGGATACGGTCACGAATATCCGGATTCGTGATGAGCCGCGTGAGCACGGCGGCAAACGCGTCCGCGTCGCGCGCGTCGACGGACACGTCAGCGCCGTCGCCGATCACGGACAGATAGCCAGGGTTGGCACCGGCAAGCACGACACCCGCGCCCGACGCCATCGCCTCTATCAGCACGATGCCGAAGCTCTCGCCACCGGTCGCTGGGAAAACCGCGATATCGGCGTCGGCGAAGAATTGCGGCTTGTCGTCCTCTGCGACGAATCCGCGCAGGCTCACGCTGCGCTCAAGGCCTCGGCTCGCGACGGCCGCCTCAACGTCGCCCAGGAGCGGGCCCTTGCCACCGATCCGGACGTCCAGACGCGCGAGGGACTCCGGGTTGAGCCGCGAGAGCGCCTCGACAAGTTCGAGCACTCCCTTGCGGGCAACGAGCCTGCCAAGGAAGGCAAGGACCAGGCGATCGTCGGGGCCGCGCGCGGGTCGCTGCGCCGTGACGCGCGACGCGAACCACTCGAGATCTATGCCGATCGCAATCACCCGGCACTCGATTCCGAACGTCTCGAGCGCAAACTGGGCGGCGGGCGCGGAGACCGCACAGAAGTCGTCGAACCGGCGCAAGTTGCTCCGAAGCACTCTGCCGAGCAACGATGTGCCGAGCGCGCTCACGCGCCCGTGGGGAAGGATGTGGAACGTCGCGACGATGCGAACGGAGCGCGCCTGGAGGCGGCGCGCCTCGTCGACGACGCGGGCAGCGAGAAAGGGCGAGTGCGGCGTCTGCACGTGGATGACGTCGAACATCTCGCGGCTCAGGAGCTCGCGGATCGCCGACCGGGAAGCGGGCAACGGCGTCCGCATGCCGTTGCCGTTGAATGTCACGCCAGCGGAACGCGCGAGCGCATGCACCCTCGGGTCTGTCGACTCCGACGTTGAACACAGGTAATGCACCTCGTGACCGAGCGTCGACAGGTGCGAACCAAGCGCACGGACATACTGCTGGACGCCATCGGTGCGATCAATGCTGTCGTCGAGCACGAGCGCAATCTTCACGAGTTCAGGAGCCCGACCCGGCGTAGGTGTGCAGGCCCTGGAACACGAAGTTCACCACCGTGAAGTTGAGAATCAGCGCCACGAAACCCGCGATGGCCAGGTACGCGGAGCGACGGCCGGCCCACCCTTGAGTGGTGCGAGCGTGGAGGTAGGACGCGTAGACGACCCAGATGACGAAGCTCCAGATCTCCTTGGGATCCCATCCCCAATAGCGGCCCCAAGCGTGCTCAGCCCAGATCGCGCCAGCCATCACCGTGAACGTCCACAGCACGAAGCCAACGGCGTTCAGTCGAAAGGCGAGCGCCTCAAGAGTTGGGGCCGCAGGAACGGCATCGAGGAACCGGAAGCCGCGGCCAGAGACGGTCCTCGAGGCCTTATCACGCGAGTCGCGCAACAGTTGGAGCACGCTCACAAGGAAGGCGACACCGAAGATCCCCGCGCAGATTGTCGCGATCGACACGTGGATGACGAGCCAGAAGCTTTGGAGCGCGGGCTGCAGGCCCGTCGCCGCCTCGTACAGCACCGTGAGCGCCAGTCCGAGCGCCACGGTCGCGAGACCCGTCACGCCCGCGCCGAGGAACGTCACGTCGCGGCGGCGCTGGATAAGGAGGAAGAGGACGACCGCGACGAACGACCCGGAAATGGTGTACTCGTACATCGTCGACCACGGCACATGGCCCGCTTCGATACCTCGGGCCGCGACACCAACGCCATGGAGAATGACGCCGACAAGCGTGGCCGATCGGGCGATCCCGAGCGCCTTCGCGGCAGAGCGCGGTAGTGCGCCACCCTCGGCGGCAGGGACGTCATCGCCTGACGCCGCGCCGACGCTCACGCGCGCTCGCGCGGCCACCTTCGCGTCAGCCTCACGCGCCAGCCGCACCGAGTACGCGACCATCGCGATCGCGTACAGAGTGGTAGCTCCCCACAGCGCCAGCGCGCTCAGTGTCTGGGGGTTCATCGATCCTCCGAACGGGTCAACGTGCCTGTCGCCGCCGCCATCACCCTGCGTAGGTGATCGCCCACTCCGACGTCGTGCGGCGGAGCATACGCGGCGCCGACCACCACTGTAGTCGCGTGACCGGCACGGGGATTCAGCGGGGCAACCAGCCAGATCCGCCGGCGCTGACTGAACAGGCTGAGCGCGAGTCCCACCACGACGAGGATCGCGAAGGAGAGTAACCACGGCAACGAGGGATCGGCACGGATGTCGATCGCCGCGAATCGCGGCAGAGAGTTCCACGTGACGGAACCGAGCCCATCGGGCAGGTCGACGGTCGCGCCGGGCGTGAGGGTCAGAACCGCGGGATCCCCGTCAACGCCCCTGACCGGCGACAGTTGCGATTCGTCCAGCCGGTACACGTTCTGCGGTACCCCGTCGTCGAGCCCCAAGTCGCCTTGGTACGCCGTGAAGACCATCACTGGATTGGTCGGGTCGGGGTGGACCGAGGAAAGGTTGGTGCCCGCGCCCACGGCCGTGGGATACAGCGTCGCCTTGAGGCCAAGTTGCGGTCCGGAGGTCACGTCGGGAACCTTGACAACCCCGGTCGACGTGTACGCGCCGTTCTGCGGAAGAAAGACGACGGGCCCGGCGAACGCCACGTTCCCATCCGCATCGGTCACGGTCAGGTCCGGAGCAAAACCATTGCCCTGCAGGTACAGATTTGCGCCGCCGACCCCGAGCGGCTTGTTCACCCGAATATCGGTTGCGCGGGGGTCGGAATCCGGCTCAGTGAGCGTCACGAAGGCGGTGAATGACTGCGGCCTAGCCGAAGGCGAGAACACCGCTTCGAAGCGGTCGAGACGCAAGGTGAATGGGTACAAGCGATCGGGGTTGAACAGCCGCCCAGAAGTGAACGTGTCGTACGCGGCGACTGCATTCGTGAACGAGCGCCCCTCGACGATGATCGCCTGCCCGCGATACGTGAGGAGCGAGCCGGCGGCAACCGCCACGAGCACGCCAACGAGGGCAGTGTGGAAGATGAGATTGCCCAACTCGCGCATGTGTCCGTTGTCCGCGGACAGCGCCAGTTCCGTCTCGGCGTCGTCTCCTCGGGGGGCGCGTTCGTCAATACGCACGCGGTAGCCGCGAACCGCGCCCCACCACCCCGGTTGCGGACGCAGGAACCGCGCTGCCGCGGTCATGAACGTCCGTGCGCCCTGTGGTACGGGCGCGCTCTCGGCGTGCTCGTACCGGCCAAGCGCCGTCGGCGCAGCCGACACCGGGGCCCTCAATGCGCGAAAGTGCGCCATCGCACGCGGGATGATGCATCCGATGAGTGAGGCGAACAGAAGCACGTAGATCGCGGTAAACCACGCCGAGCCGTAGACGTCGAGCAGCCCGAGTCGCTCGCACCACTGGCCGAGGGTGGGATTGTCGGCGAGGAACTCGCGGGCGCGCGCCGGTTCGCGCGGCCACTGCGGCAACACGGAACCCGGAATCGCGCCAAGCGCAAGGAGCAGGAGCAGGATGATTGCGACGCGCATCGACGTGACCTGTCGCCATACCCAGCGCAGCCAGCCGCGCACCCCGAGGCGCGGCGCGTCCACCACCGCGTAGTTATCAAGCCGGACGCGCGCCACTACAGCGCCACCCAGAAGCCATCGACCCATGACTGGACGGCGTTCGTGATGTGTGTCCACGCACCGGTCACAAGCGCGACGCCCAGCAGCACGAGCACCCCGCCTCCGACGCGCATGAGTGCGACCCGGTGACGACGCAGCCATGCGAGAATGCGGGCCGAGCGCTCGATCCACAGCGCGAGCGCGAGAAACGGCAGTCCGAGGCCAATCGAATAGGCGACGGCCAACGCCACGCCGCGACCTTGCGAGCCGTCGGTGAGACTCAGGGTGAGTACTGCCGCGAGCGTGGGGCCGATGCACGGCGTCCAGCCGAGACCGAAGGCAACACCGAGCAGCGGTGCGCCGGCCAGACCCGCGCGGTGCGACACGTGGAGCCGTCGCTCAGCCTGAAGAAAGGGCACGAAACCCATGAACGCGAGCCCGAGCACGATGATGACAACCCCAAGGATTCGCGTCACGACATCGACGTGCTGCGACAGCGCCGAACCGACAGCAGACACGACGATCGACAGCGCGACAAACACCGCGGTAAATCCCGCCACGAAAAGCATCACACCGAGGACAAGCCGCGGCCGGCCGCGCCTCGACGACACGTCTGCACCTGCCATTCCTGACACGAAGCCGAGGTAGCCGGGGACGAGCGGAACGACGCACGGCGATGCGAAACTCACCAGGCCAGCGAGCAGTGCAATTGGCAGGGCCGCGAGCAGAGACCCCGTGAGGACTGTCTGAGCGACATCGGCGGCGATCACGGGCCGACCCCGCTCGCGCCGTCGACGAGCGCGGCCAGAGTGGACGGATCGGCGCGCCCGATGACGCGGGCGACGACGCGGCCCTCAGTGTCGAGTACCACCGTCGACGGCACAGCGTTGACCGCGACGATGCCCTGCAGGGCGGCGATTGCGGCGCCATCCGAGTCGTCGATGCTGGGGTACTCAATGCCGAAGGTGCGCTCGAACGCGAGTGCCGTGCCCGCGTCGTCACGATTGTTGATGCCGACGACTTGGACATCGTCGCGCGCATCGAGCGCCGCGAGGTCGGGCGCCTCGGCACGGCACGGCGGACACGAGGCGTACCACGTGTTCACGAGGACGACCATGCCCCGATACTCAGCTACGTCAACCGGCTCGCCCGTGAACGAGGTGCCGGTCAGTTCGAGCGGTGCGCCCGGTGAGTCGAACTGGGTCACTGTCCCGTCGCCGCTGACATACCCTGGCGAATCTGCGGCGTCTCCAGGCGCGCAGGCGACCAGGGCGAGCACGATCGCGACCACCACGGCTAGCAGGATGATGAGGCGAGCCCCTCGCCTCATCGAGGAACCTCGATGTCTGCCGCGGGCTGCGCGTACGACATGCCGATGACCTCGCCGTCGGCGATTTCGAAGCTCGTCACTGACGCCAGCGAACACTCGCGTGAGCGTGGATCATGCACGAAGCGTCGGCCCTCATACGCGAGTCGCGCGACCCAGATAGGCAGCTGATGGGACACGAGCACAGCGTCCGCGTGCGGTGTGGAGCGCGAGGCGTCCATGATCGCTTCCCACATCCGATCGCGCTGCTCGGTGTACCGCTCTCCCCAGGAGGGTCGCCACGGATTCCGCAGTCGCCACCAGTGCCGTGGATGCGCGAAGTCCTTTGGGCCGCTCTGGACGCGCTCGCCCTGATAGACATTCGCGGCCTCAATGAGTCGTTCGTCGGTGCCGACAGATAGGTCATAGGCCGCAGCGATCGGCGCGGCCGTTTGTTGAGCGCGCAGGAGCGGGGACGAAACGACTCGACCGACGACCGCCCCAGAATCCACAAACCACTCAGCGACAGTTTGCGCCATGAGCTCGCCGGTGTCCGACAGCCGAAACTGAGGCAGCCGCCCGTAGAGGACCTTGTCCGGGTTGTGCACGTGGCCGTGACGGACGAGGTGGACGCGAGGCATGGGCCTATTGTCGCTGACTATGCGAGCGCGCCGCGCAGCACGTCCGGCGAGATCCGCCAAAACCCCGTGACTGCGCCGTCAACAAGGACCACGGGCACGTCGTCGCCGTAGCGCGCCCGCAGTGTCTCGTCGCCGTCGACGTCGACTTCGTCGAAGCCAACGCCCGCGCGGGCGCATTCGGCCTCGACGACACGCCGTGCGTCGTCGCACAGGTGGCAACCGGGGCGCGTGTAAAGCACGACTCGTGAATCCACGCGGCCAGCATAGGCCGCGTTGGGGTCAGCCCACGTGAGTACGATGGCCGGGTGAGCGCACACGCGGCAGGCACCGCCTCCGGGGCGAGCGCCGCGGCATTCTTCGATGTCGACAACACCATCATTCGTGGCGCGAGCGCCTTCCACATCGCGCGCGGGCTGCGCCACCACGGCTTTATCAAGGGTCGGGACATCGTGCGTTTCGCCGTTGAGCAGGCGAAATACAACTTTCGTGGAGAGTCGAAGGAGCAGATCGACGACATCCGACACGAAGCGTTGTCGATCGTCAAGGGTTGGTCGGTGGCGGAAATGGCCGCGATCGGCGAGGAGGTGTACGACGAGGTCCTCGCGCTGCGCATCTTTCCCGAGACCAAAGCTCTCATTGACGGTCACCTCGCCAAGGGCCACCAAGTATGGCTCGTCACCGCCTCGCCCGTGGAAATCGGCCGCCTCATCGCGCAGAAGATTGGGGCGACCGGGGCGTTGGGAACCGTCGCTGAGTCAGTCGACGGCTTCTATACCGGCAAACTCGTTGGCGACCTGCTCCATGGCGCCGCAAAATCGGTCGCCGTCAAGTCCCTCGCGTTGTCCGCTGGTATCCCGTTGGATGACTGCTACGCGTACGGCGACTCGCTCAACGACCTGCCGATGTTGTCCACAGTCGGGCATCCGTGCGCCATCAATCCCGACGCCAAACTGCGCCGTTTCGCTCGCGCTCAGGGCTGGCCGGTCAAGGAATTCCGCGGGCGGAACGAAAACGGCCGCCGAAACCTCGCCAGGGCCTCGGTCACCGGCATGGCCTGGGTGACCTTCGCCGTGGTGCGAGGAATTAAGGCGAAGGTCGTCGCGCCGTTCCGCCGACAGGTCAGCTAGCGCCGGACAGCACAAAGCCCGCGTCACTCACGTGACACGGGCGTCGGCGTGGGGCCAGAGCCCTACTTCTTGTTGCGACGCTGGTGGCGCGTCTTGCGAAGCAACTTGCGGTGCTTCTTCTTCGACATACGCTTGCGGCGCTTCTTGATGACGGAACCCACGGAACCTACCTCGGTTGATAGACAGCTAGAGATGTCGGCGTCGCGACGGACGCGACAGACAGTGGCCTAGCCTACCGCGCCTTCGGACCGGCCGTCATCCTCGATCTGAAACCCTCCAGCGAGTTCGGCCTGCTCCATGAACGTCTCCACGGCCTGTTGTGGGACCCGAAAGGAGCGACCGAAGCGCACGGCGGGCAGTTCGCCGGCGTGAACCCAGCGGTAGACGGTCATGCGCGATACGCGCAGCATGTCCGCCACTTCCGCGACCGTCAGAAACGTTGTCCGCGTCGCCCCGCTGTCAGCCATGTGCCCTCGCATCCCTCAATAAACCATCCAGCGCTGATATCGGCGGGATATGTCTCCCACTGTAGGGGCAGAAGTGACAGTTGTGAAGAGCGGTCAACGTGCCGATGATGAAGAGGGTGGACTGTTCTGGCCAGCAAGGAGCGCGATGACCACGGTGGGAGCGGCGCGCCGCGTGATCGGCGAATGGGTCGATCGCACCGCGTTGCGGTACCCCGCTCGGCTCGCGCTCATGGGGTTCGGTACGGTCGTGCTGCTGGTCGCCGGACTCCTCTCGTTGCCGGCGGCCACGCAGTCGGGCCTGCGCGCCCCCTTCGTCGACGCGCTGTTCACCGCGACGTCGGCCGTGTGCGTCACCGGGCTCGTGACGGTCGACACCGGAGGCTATTGGTCCGGATTCGGCCAGGGCGTGATTCTCGCCGGCATCAAGATCGGCGGCCTCGGCATCATGACGCTTGCCTCGCTGCTCGGGCTCGCGGTCTCCCGTCGGTTGGGCCTCACGCAACGCATTCTCGCTGCTGGTGAGGCGCGCGCGTCTGGACTCGGCGACATCCGCTCGCTGCTCCGCACGATCATCATCGTGTCGACGTCGACCGAACTCGTCATCGCGTTTGTGCTCTTCTGGCGGCTACTCGAGCACCACCAGCACTGGCCGACCGCCGCTTGGCACGCGATCTTCTACGGAATCTCGTCGTTCAACAACGCGGGGTTTAGTCCTGATCCGAACGGTATCGTCCCGTTCGCCGGCGACGTGCTCTTCCGCTTCCCGATCGCGGCTGGCGTCTTCATCGGGGCGCTCGGTTTCCCGGTGTATCTCAACTTGATTCGTTCGTGGAAACGGCCTCGCGACTGGACGTTGCACACCAAGCTCACCCTCGTGATGATCGGAATACTCACGGTCGCATCCGCAGGCTTGTTGGCGGCATTCGAATGGAACAACCCAAAGACTCTCGGCGCTTACCACCCGGGCACGCGGGTGCTCCAGACCCTCTTCATCTCGGTCAACCAGCGATCCGGCGGATTCGCGGCGATCAACCACGGAGACATGAAAGAACATACGTGGCTGCTCGAAGATGTGCTGATGTTCATCGGCGGCGGCTCTGGCGGCACCGCCGGTGGGATCCGGGTGACGACGCTCGCTGTGCTGCTGCTCGCGATCTGGGCGGAGGCGCGCGGACGGCGCGACATCGAGGCGTTCAGAAAGCGGATTGGAACCGAAGTCCTGCGCGTGTCGGTCGCGGTGACTCTGGTCGCGCTCTTCTTCGTCATCATCGGATCCGGCGTGGTGCTCGCGATGACGACCGAGGTGGTCTTGCCCTACGACGAGACGGGGAGCGTCGGGCTCAAGCTCGACTCCGTGTTGTTTGAGGTGGTCTCCGCATATGCGACGTGCGGGCTGTCGACTGGCATCACGCCGTATTTACCCTCTGATGCGAAACTGGCCATCAGTATCCTGATGTTCATCGGACGTATCGGTTCCGTCACGCTCGTGGCGGCGCTCGCCCTGAACAAGAGCCGGCGCGTCATTCGCTTTCCCGTAGAAAGGCCGCTCATTGGCTGACAACGACCGCTCAAAAAACAGCGTGCTCGTCATCGGGCTGGGGCGCTTTGGCGCGGCAATCGCCGACACGCTCGACACGATGGATGTCGAGGTACTTGCCGTCGAGCGCGACCCCGACCTCGTCGAGCGCTGGTCTCAGCGCCTTCCCGTCGTCGAAGCAGACGCCACCGACCCGCGCGCTCTCGAGCAGCTGGGCGCCAGCGAATTTTCCTCTGCGGTAGTGGGAGTGGGCACCGCGCTCGAAGCGTCGGTGCTCATCACCGGAAACCTCGTCGATATCGGCATCACGGAAATCTGGGCGAAAGCGATTTCCACCGCGCACTCGCGCATCCTCACGCGCATCGGCGCGCACCACGTCATCCTCCCCGAGTCCGAGGCAGGTGCCCGGGTCGCGCATGCCGTCGGAGGCCGCATGCTCGACTACATCGAGGTCGAGGATGGCTTCTCGATCGCCAAGATGCGCCCCCCGAAGGAGACTCACAACTTCTCACTCGACCGCCTCGACCTCTACGACAAGTACGGCGTTCGCGTCATCGGTGTCAAGAGCCCCGGCGTCGACTTCGAATACTCGACGCCCGCGACGATCATCCGTCCGGATGATCTGCTACTCGTCGCCGGTGACGGCGAACTTCTCGAGCGTTTCGCGCTGCGACCCTAGGCGCCGAAGACGCCCCGAGTGACGGAGGCTCCGCTG
The DNA here is from genome assembly GCA_024643505.1 of Demequinaceae bacterium. GTDB lineage: Bacteria > Actinomycetota > Actinomycetes > Actinomycetales > Demequinaceae > Demequina. The sequence goes on along the minus strand of JAHEMW010000006.1, from coordinate 20,549 downwards.
TGCGTCGGCTTGCCGTCGCGAGGTTCGACGGACACGTCAACGATCGGGAAGCCGACGATGTCGTATCCCGCCGGAACCACGAACTCGCCGTGGTCGGACGTGAGGTACCCGAGTGACACCATGCCCTCGATCTCGGGATCGATGAGCCACACTTCGAGATCAGCGTCGGCTACCTGGGTATAAGTCGTGTCAACGACGAGGATGTCGACGCCGTCGTCGCGTTGCTCAAGCCGCGCCTCACCCGCCGGCGCCTCCGTTGCGAGATCCGAGAGTTCGGTCGCGGCCAGAACCGTCGCAGCAGGCGCTGATGGCCACAGCGCCACGCCGACCGCCCCGATCACGACGCCGGCCGCCGCCGCGGACGCCAACCACACTGCGGTTCGACGCCGACGTAGCGGCGTGACAGTGGCAAGCGTCGGTTCCGCGGGCGCAGACTGCGGCGCGTCCTCCCCGGCACCGGTGTCGTCGGACTCGAGTTCGGCGACAATCGCGTCCCACACGCGGGCCGGCGGCACGAGCAGAGGGCCAGGTCGAGGGATCGATCCGGCTTGTTCGGCCAGGTCGCGCGTCTTCGACACGACGTCGGCGCATTCGGCACACGCCTCCAGGTGCGCGATCGCGATCGCGTCGAGGGCGTCACCCATGCCCGCAGAGGCGATGGTGTCGTCGTCAAGATGCGACATCTGCGGCCTCCATTCGGGTTCGAAGTGTGGTGAGTGATCGACGGATATGGCTTTTCACCGTGCCAAGCGGCATGTCGAGTTCGGACGAAATCTGCTCGTGAGTGTGGCCGTCAAAGAAGGCCATCGTCATGATGGTGCGGCGCGGATCTCCGAGGCTGTCGATCTCGTAGGCGAGCAGGCTCCGCTCCATCGAACGATCTTGCGCCACCTCGTCCACCACCGCGCGGACTGCCTCGAGCGACCGCCGTTCGCGGCTTCGTCGCTCAAGCGCGTCCGCGATCGCTCGCCGCGCGATCCCGACGACCCATCCGCGTAACGCGCCGCGCTCGGGCGCATATGTCGCCCGAGAACGCCATGCGGCGACAAACGTCTGCTGGGTGACGTCTTCCGCCTCAGTTTCGTTTCCGAGAGCTCGGACCGCGAGGGTGTAGACCAGCGGCGAAACGTCGCGATAGAGCGTCTCAAGCGCGCCTTCCGCGCCGGCGATGAAGTCACGTTCGAGGGTCAAGGGCGTGGCCAATCCGCGTACCACGCGGTCATCTTCGGCCACCCGTCGTCTCCCAGTTGCGCGTTCCAATGTGGCGATCATGATGCACCATCCGGCAGCGCCCACACGATCACGTTGTCTTCGTAGTGTCGCGCATCGCGGTCGAAGCGTCCACCACAGGTGATGAGCACGAGCATCTCCGAAGGCGAGCCGGCAAACACATCGGCGAGCTCGACGCGGTCCTTGTTTGTCTGTTCGATGGCCGTCACTTGATAGGACACCGGCGACCCGTCGCCGGACGTGACGACGACGGTGGCGCCAGGGGTGATGTCGCGAAGTTTCGCGAACGGACCAAGGCCGACCTTCGCGTCGTCAACGTGAGCCGCGAGCACAACGTTGCCATCCGACGCGCCGGGGTGCCCGCCGAAGCGGTACCACCCGGCGACCAATGAACTGCTGACGAGTTCCATTGTTCCGTCGGGCGCATTGCCGACTCCGCGGATTGTCATGCTGATGTCGAGCGACGGAATCGAGAGTTTTGCCGGCCCGGGAGGGGGCTTCGGCAAATCTTCTGGCGCCGAGGAGCGGACCTCAACGACGGACGCTACGGGAGCGGTCACTGGTGCGACGATGGCGCCCATAGCCGACGACGAAGCGGACGGTACCGCCTGCTCTGTCGCAGCGGAACACGCTGCCAGAGCCAGGATCGGTACCGCCCACCACGCACGCATGACATTCACTCCTAAGGGGTTCCGGTGGAGGCGCCCCGGGGAAGGGCGCCCCCACCGGAGTTGGGGAGGGGGACAGGGTGATCAGCGGCGCGAGCGCGCCACCACGAGGCCGCCGCCAGCGGCGACCAGGGCGAGTCCGGCAATGGCGATCAACATCGCGGACGAGGTGGAGCCGTTGTCAGCAGCGAGGCCCTGGGTGCCGGTCTCCACTGCGGCCGGCATTTCCATGGCGGTGTCGACCGTCTGAACCGCGAGCGCGAGCGTTGCGGGATCGGCCGTCGCGGAGCCCCAGGCGTAGACAATGAGGTTCTTGCCCTCGGCCAGTGTGACGTCTACCGGTCCGAGTCCTGGAATCGGAGTGGTGCTTCCGGCCAGTGCGACCGCGGCGGAGTACGTGCCGACGGGCAGGTCGGCCTTGACCTCGTCAGGGTTCTCGACGTTCGTGAAGGCAGCCGCGCCGTTCGCAAGGATGTCGACGGCCGGAGCGGCCGCGACGTGACGAACGGTCAGGCGACCCTCGCCGGAGGCAGTCTCCGAGATGTCGTTAGTGAACAGGCTCGCCGTCGGGTCACCTGCGGCGTCGAGGTGCGCGACAGCGGTGTAGCTCATGTCCGCCGCAAGCGGCAGGTCGAACGCGGGAATGAGGGGCGCTGAGTCGTCAGCCGCGTCGCTCGCCGTGAGAGCGACCGTGTACGTACCAGGGTCAAGCGACAGGGGACCAGCGAGATCGCCAGGGGCGAAGTCGTCTAGCGTCAGTGCGCCGTTGACGTACACGTCAACAGTCAGGCCGGGGATGCCGTGCAACACGGACAGGTCAGCCTTGCCGGGTGCGACGGCGAGGGCAGGGGCGGCGACACCGGCGGCGAGCAGGGCTCCCGCAGTGGCACCGACGATGAGGGTCGAGCGCATGTCCTTCTCCATTCCGCGGTCACCGGGTGTGACTCGCTTCACCCCCTACTTCCCTGGGAGTGGCGGATTTGGATGCAGTGACGGTGAACTTTCGCTGTGAGCGAAACTCGAGGTGAATCAGCTCCGGAACGAGCCGACGCGATCGCGGGTCGCCTCAAAGCGGTCCTTGAACAGCACGTAGTTCGGCTTCCACGGCTTCGAAGGCCCGGCCCAGTGGATGATTCGCGGGTCAGGCTCGTAGTCCTGACTAGGCACTGAATTCCACGCTGGGGGAATCTCGACCACGCGGTCACGCGAATAGAGGTTGAACACGTCCTGGTCATTCATCGCACATTCCTCAACGAGGAACAGGTTGCTCGCGGTGAAGTTCTCTGCACGCATCTGCGCGAGGTTGATAGTCAAAATCCCGGCGTTGAAAGTGCGCGCATTGAGGGCGGACTCATGGTGGAGTCGGCGCCGCAGCTCCCACGCCTGCTGCGGAGGGAACCGCAGGGACGCGCGCGTGATGGGCTTGACGAGATTGGCCCACGTCCGCAGGCGCGTGCGCTTCGCCGCGAAGATGTTGTCGCCCAGTTCGACATCGTGAAGTTCGCCAACATCACCTTGCACGAGGATGTCGATGTCGAGATAGAGAACCTTGTCGAGGTCATCGAGGAGCTCGGGCAAGAAGAGCCGATCCATCGTCGAGATCGAGATGTGCTTGAGCAAGTTGACCTTGTCGCCGTAGTCGACGACCCCGAAGTCATAGAAGAAGAAATTGAACTGTGGGAAGTCAGCGTGGAGGCGGTCGAAAAAGTCCTCCCCGAGGCCGCGCACCATGACGTGGCAATTCACATCTCGTGTGGTGTTCTCGGCAACGGATTGCAGCACCACCGGGAAGATGTGCTCAAGGTTCTGGTCGAGCGCGTACGCGGTATTGACAACGTCTGATCCGAACGCGTGATCGCCGCGCGTCGTCTTCGACGCTCGCAATTTGTCCAAGGCGTCGGCCAGATCGATGCTCGAGGCGGGCGGCGGCGGGTACGTCGTGCAGTACTTCTCGGCGAATTCGACCTCTTCGCGCGTCAACTCGACCCACAACTCGTGGACTTCATCACGCGTAGCGCCAGCGAGAATCGCGCGCAGTAGCGATTCGAGTTTGTCCTCAAGCCCCGAACGAATCGCGGAAAATGCGGCGTCGTCGAGATCGAGCAGGCCCTCGAAGCGCACGTCGGAGCGATTCTTTGGTCGAAAGTCGACCGGTAGACCCATGGAGCGCGCTGGTAGGTAGCAGTGCAGGCGGGACGTGGCCACCCGCCCGAACGGCGCATATTCCGCGAGCATCTGGCGTGCGTCTTCGATCCCCTCAACGAGTGAGAAGTCACGCACGTGCGGGCCGATTTGCACGAACTTCTTGACCTCCCACCCGGCGTACTTCTCGACGTCGAGTGCGGTCTCAACCAGCGCGAGCCGCTTGGGGCGCGTCGGCGTCGCCTTCGGCAAGACTTGGCCAACGGTGGTCGTCACGCAACCCGAGAAGAAACAGCTGACGCCGACGTCGCGCAGCCGGTACACGGTGGTCCAGTCGCGGCACCCAATCGGCTCGTATTCGCGTAGCCGCTCGACAACCTCGTCCGTAAGCACGTCGACTTCCTGAATATGGAACGACAGCATCAGCGGATTGACACTCGGCGGGAAGGGAAAGTCGACGGGGCCACGGAAGGAGCGGTGCATGAACCACCCGTTGCAGATAAGCCACGTGTTGTCGGGGTATGAACGCCCGGACGCGAAGTCCCGATCGAGCGCGATCGGCTGGACCTTCGCGGCGACACCCTCAATGCGGCGCTCCGGCAACACGTGATCTTGCAATCCGGAGAGGTAGGAGGCGAGCGCAGAGTCGCCGACAAACTCGACGTCGCTGAAGCGGAGCAGGTGCGAGATCGCGGCGAGGGTCTGCACGTAGTCCCCGCGGTTGCTCGACGTGCGTTGCTTGTCGAGCAACTTGTAGTCCATCACGGCGACGTTAATCGCACCAGGAATGGATTCCGCCTTGGGCTCGTCCCGATGCAAGTGCTCGACGTACCACCGCAACTGGATGGCGTCGTCGCCCGAGAGTGCGGGCTCGCGGGCCTCGTCCTTGGCCAGCCGAAGGGCCTCGTCCGCGAGCACCTTCTGGGCATGGTGCTTGGCGAGCACCTTGAGCAACGCCATCCGATCAAGCGAAGAGAGCGTGTCGCGGTTCGCGGACAGGTAACGAGCAAGGTCTTTCAGACCCTTCGCTTTCTCTTCTGTCACGAAGGAGTCGTAATATTCGAAGGGCGCGAGCGTGCGGCACAACGTAGCGCCAGCCTTGCGGAAGTAGGCAAGCGCCGACTCGTGAAGTCCGTCGAGCGACAAGAAGATTCCGAACCCGACGCAGCCGATAGTGGCGTGGGCGGGGTCGTCGACGAGTCGCTGCAGAAAGGCGCGGGCCTCGACGCGCTGGGCGTCGGAATTCGACCCGTGCGCGAAAACCACGATTGCCTCGTCGAACGACATGCCTTCTGCGACGAGCGATACGACGCTCGCCTTGTGGCCCATCGTCGCCTTGACGTGCATGGCTTCGGCTGAGTCTCGCGCTGCGCGCGCGCGAAGCACATCCATCCTGCCCTCCAAGGCGGAGGCGGACACGTCTCCTGCCCCGAGCGCGCGTGCGCTCGTGCGGTTGATGAACGAGATGCCTGGACGGGTGACCTTATTGACGAGGAGCCTTCGCGCCGCCCGCTTTGATCCTGGCATCGGCCGTTCCCCTCTTCCCGACGGCAGCAGGATGAGTGTCCTGGCGAACCGCACTGTTGCGCCCCAACGGCGCTCAAAATCGTAGCATTTTGCGTCGCACGCTCGCGGGGGAAAGTCGCGCTAGGTTGGGCACATGCTGCTGTCTGACCGCGACATCCGGGACCAGATCGACGCGGGCCGCGTCGCGCTTGACCCCTACGACCCCGCCATGATCCAGCCGTCGTCCATTGACGTTCGGCTCGACAAGTACTTCCGCGTCTTCGACAACCACAAGTACGCGGCGATCGACCCGTCAATCGAGCAGCCAGAGCTCACCCGACTCGTTAATGTCGATAATGGGACGCCGTTTGTCCTCCATCCCGGCGAGTTCGTCCTGGGATCGACGTTTGAGTCCGTCACGTTGCCGGACGACATCGCGGCCCGGCTTGAGGGCAAATCGTCGCTCGGGCGGCTCGGCCTGCTCACGCACTCGACCGCCGGTTTCATCGACCCGGGATTCGAGGGAAATGTCACCCTCGAACTGTCCAACACGGCCACACTGCCCATCAACTTGTGGCCGGGAATGAAGATCGGCCAGCTGTGCTTTTTTCGGCTGACGTCGCCTGCGGAACACCCATACGGATCGAACGCCTACGGCTCGAGATACCGCGGCCAGCGCGGCCCCACGGCGTCCAAGAGCCACCAGAACTTTCACCGCTCCGACGTCTAGCACGAGGCGCCGCTGCGCGCACGGACGTACACTTGCGCTGCAACGACAGGGGAGCGCTTCCCGCGAGGGACCAGAGCGCTGAGAGTGCGGACCAGCCGCAGACCCTCGAACCTGATCCGGCTCGCACCGGCGTAGGGAGTCGAGACTCGTCCCCTCCCTTACAGGAGGACCGAAATGAAGATGCCAACCGCTGCGGTGGCGGGAATCGGCGCGTTCGCCGCACTCGCCCTCGCCGCATGCTCAAGCGGTGAGGTGGTCCCTACGACCTCGCCATCGGAACCCAACACCCAGGTCACCGTCGTCACGCACGACAGCTTCGCCGTTCCGGACGATGTGCTCGCCGCGTTCGAAGCGTCGAGCGGACTCACCGTGACTTTTGTGGCCCCAGGGGACGGCGGCACACTCGTTAATCAACTCATCCTCACGAAGGACGCTCCATTGGGCGACGTCGCCTACGGCGTCGACAACACCTTCGCGACGCGCGCAGCGGATGCCGGCGTCTTCGAGCCCTATACGTCGTCGGTGCCGGCGGCGACGGACGCGGCCGCTTTCGCTGTGCCCGGCGCGAATGGTCTCACCGCGGTGGACTTTTCCGACGTGTGCCTCAACTACGACCTCGCTGCCTTCTCGCCGGACGGGCCGCCCGCACCCACGACGTTCGAAGACTTGTTGAAGCCCGAGTACGCGGGGCTCGTGTCCGTCACTAACCCGGCGACGTCCTCACCCGGGCTCGCCTTCTTGCTGGCGACTATCGCAGCCAAGGGGGACGGCTGGCCGAGTTACTGGCAGGCGCTGCTGGACAACGGGCTGCGCGTGACCGCGTCCTGGTCCGATAGTTATTTCACTGACTTCTCCGCCCCCAACTACGGCGGCGATTATCCGATCGTGCTCTCGTACGCGTCGTCACCTCCATTTGAGGTCATCGACGGCGCACCCACCACGGCGGCGCTGCTCGACACCTGCTTCCGTCAGGTCGAGTACGTCGGCGTCCTCGCCGGGGCAAAGCATCCCCGGGCGGCGGAGAAAGTCGTCGACTGGATGCTGTCCGACGCTTTTCAGGAGTCGTTGCCCGAGAACATGTACGTCTATCCCGTGTCGTCGTCCGTGTCAGTACCGCAAGAGTGGGCGGACTATGCCCCTCTCGCCGAACGCCCGTGGACGCTCGACCCGGCCGCCATCGACGCGAATCGCGACGCGTGGATCCGCGAGTGGACCTCACTCGTCAACGGCTGAGTCGTGCACGGATCAACGAGGGCCGCGGCGTGGGGATTGCTCGCGGCTGCGCCCGTCACATTCATGGCGGCGTTCTTCGGCTGGCCGCTCGGGGCAATCCTCGCTCGCGGACTCGCGGGAACCGACGCAGCCGACGCGTGGGATGTCCTCAGCGCGCCGTGGACGGTCAGCGCGATTGCCACCACCGCCCAACTCGCGGTGCTCGGAACGGCAGGTAGCCTCGCCCTCGGAATTCCCACCGCCCATGCGCTCTACCGCGTTCGGTGGCGAGGTCGGCGTGTCGCACGCGCCGTTGTGACGGTGCCGTTTGTCTTGCCCACCGTCGTCGTCGCGGCGGCGTTCGGCGCACTCTTTGCGCGCTCTGGGCCACTCGGGCTGCTGCACCTGGACCAGAGCATTCTCGTCATCGTGCTCGCGCTCGTCTTCTTCAACGTCTCGGTCGTCGCGCGGATCGTGGGGTCGGCTTGGGCCGCGACCGATCCGTCGACGGCGATCGCCGCGCGCACACTCGGTGCGTCGCGGTGGCGGGCGTGGCGGGACGTCACGGCTCCGGCACTCGCGCCCGCAACGATGGCCGCGGGAGCCGTCGTGTTCCTCTTCTGTTCGGCGTCCTTCGGAATCGTCCTCGTCCTCGGTGGCGGACGCGTCAACACGGTCGAGACTCAGATCTACCTGCAGGTTGGCCAGTTCCTCGACCTCCATGCGGCTGCGGTGCTTGCCCTGGTGCAAGTCGTGTTCGTCGCCGTCGCGTTCGCGTTGTCTTCCATTGCTGGCCGTCGCGGTGCCCTCGCGCGCGGCGGCAGGGAGATCGACGGCTCGCGCGCTGCTCGGCGGTCGGACCTCATGCTCACCGGCCCAGTGCTCGGGATCACGCTGCTACTCGTGCTGGCCCCGATGCTCGCGCTCATCGAGCGGTCATTGCGCACCGGCACGGGCCACGGGCTCGACCACTATCGAGCGCTCGTCACGTTGCCGGCGCGCGCCGTGCTACCCGTGTCCGTTGCGCAGGCCGCCGCGAACTCTTTTGTTACCGCCGCCATTGCGACCGTCGTGGCGGCCGGGCTTGCGACACTGGTCGCCGTCGCAGTGACGCGTGGGCCGCGCTGGATCGGTTGGATCGACGCCTTCACGATGGCGCCACTTGGTGTGAGCGCCGTCGTGATCGGCTTGGGCATGCTCCTGACGCTTAATCGGTCGGTCGTCGGCGTCGACTTGCGCCAGTCGTGGTGGATCGTTCCGATCGCCCAGGCTGTCGTCGCGTTGCCGTTTGCGATCCGCATCCTCGTCCCCGCCATGCGCGGAATCGAGCCACGCCTACGAGCCGCAGCGGCGAGCCTCGGGGCGAGCCCGCTGCGCACGTGGCGCACCGTCGATGCGCCCCTGCTGCGAGGCTCGATCGCGCTGGCTGTGGGCTTCTGCGCCGCGATCGCGCTCGGTGAGTTCGGGGCGACAAGCTTTGTCGCTCGACCCGATCGCCCCACTTTACCCACGGCGATCGCTCGACTTCTTGGCCGACCCGGCCTCGACAACGTCGGCATGGGCTTCGCGGCCGCGGTTGTCCTTGCTGTCCTGACTGGCGCCGTGCTCGTCACCGCAGAGGGCCTACGCACGAGGGTTCGTGCAGCGTGAGCGGGCTGTCGGTTGAGGGACTGAGCGTCACCTATTCAACGGGCACCCAGGCGGTGGTCGATGCGTCGTTCGCGGTCGCGCCCGGGGAAATCGTCTCAATCCTCGGACCGTCGGGAAGCGGCAAGAGTTCGCTGCTTGGCGCGATCGTCGGCATCTTGCCCATCGCCGCTGGTCGTGTCTCGTGGGATGGGGAAGACCTGACGCGAATCCCGGTCCATCAGCGCGGCTTTGGGCTCGTCTTCCAAGACGGACAACTCTTCCCCCACCGGACCGTGGCGGGCAACATCGCCTACGGGCTCGAGGTCGCGCGCGTGCCCCGCCGCGAGCGTCTCGAACGCGTGAACGCACTACTTGCGATGGTGTCACTGGCTGGATTCGGCGCACGATCCATCGGCGAACTCTCTGGCGGCGAGCGCCAGCGCGTCGCGCTCGCGCGCTCGCTCGCGCCTCGACCACGGTTGATCGCACTGGACGAGCCGTTCTCGTCACTTGACACGGAGCTGCGCGGACGCCTCGCGCGCGACGTTCGCGACGTCTTGCACGCTTCGGGAACCGCCGCGCTGCTCGTGACCCACGACGCCGCGGAAGCCCACGCCGTATCGTCCCGAATTGTCCGGATCCGTGAGGGACGCGTCACACCATAGTGCGGCGAGAGGGCAGACGACCTAAAGTCGGGTCCGGTCATGCCGATAACTCCACTGACGGGGTGCCGTCGCGGGCTCGCTCTGCGGCCCCGCGTGCACGGGCAGAATTCGGCACTGAACACCGCAACTGACGGCGAAAGGGACGACACGTGACGATGCCGCCTCCGCGACGCGCACGCGTCGCCTCCGGAGCGGTGCTCCTTGGACTCCTCCTGCCGCTGCTCGTATTGGTCGGCGCCGCACCAGCCTCCGCCGCAGACTCCCGTGACTTCTCCGCGGGCGCGCTCATCGCTGACTCGAAGTTCTTCGACGGTGACGCGATGACCCCGATTCAGGTCTGGAATTTCATCGATGCCGTCAACCCCGGTTGTGCGGCCGGTGAGGTGTGTCTCGAGAATTACCGCGAAACCACGTCGAACAAGGCGGCGAACCCGATGTGCGACGCGTACGTGGGTGGCAGCTTTGAGTCTGCGGCCCGCATTATCGCCAAGGTTGGCAAAGCGTGTGGGATCAGTCAGAAGGCGATCCTGGTGATCCTCCAAAAGGAGCAGAGCCTCGTCACGAACTCGAATCCGTCAGATCGCTCCTTCTGGTACGCCATGGGCGCGGGATGCCCGGACTCCACCGGCTGCACCACTCCAAACACCGGGCTCTTCGAACAGGTCTATTACGGCTCGTACCTGCTCAAGCGCTACACGATGCCGCCCGGCACCGGCGCCGGAACGGATTACCCACTCGACTACGGCTCGCGCTACCCCGTCGGGAAATCGACGAACATCCTCTTCAATCCCAAGACCTCGTGCGGCTCCGCGCCGGTGTATGTCACCAATCAGGCCACGCACGCGCTCTACATTTACACCCCCTACCAGCCGAACGCGGCAGCGCTCCAAAACTTGTACGGAACGGGCAATTCCTGCTCCGCCTACGGCAACCGCAACTTCTGGCGCATGTACACCGACTGGTTCGGCTCGACGGGAGCGATCGGCGAGCAAGCCATTGCGGTCTTGCATGGTTCTGAAGGCGGAACGACCGGCTGGCTCGGCTCTCCGGTCGGCGACATCCAACGGTCCGACGCTGGGGGCGGAGGCCTGTGGCAGCAGTTCGACGGCGGCATTGTCACCTGGACCGAGGCGACGGCCGCCCAGTACATCAAGTACCCGTATGACGCCGCATGGCTCCGGTATGACGGACCCGACGGTGACCTCAAGTGGCCTACCGCGAACACCGCCACGACGACCGACGCTGGCGGTGGCCTGCTCCAGTCTTTCCAGGGGGGGATTCTCGCCAAGGCGTCCGGCAAGGGCACGGTTCCGGTGACCGGTGGGTTGACGGTCGCGCTCAAGGCCTGGGGCGGCATCGGCGGCCCGCTTGGATGGCCCACGGCAACGAGGTACATCGACGAGACATCCGGCGCGGTCGCCCAGAAATTCCAGGGTGGCATCGTCTTCCACAATGGCTCGCGCCACGGCTACGTCGCCACCACCTTCGTCGACACCTACCAGTCCTACCGCAACGTTGCGGGATACATCGGTTGGTCAACCGGGCATGAGACCGCCTCAGACGTTGGCAATGGTGGCACCTTCCAGGCGTTCAGCAACGGCATGATCGCGAAGTCCAACGAATTCGGCTTGCACACCACTTTCGGTTGGCTCAACTCGGCGTTCACATCGTTGGGCGGCATCAATTCGCTCGGGTGGCCCACGACGGATCGTTACGTCGATCCCACGTCAGGCTTGTGGGCGCAGGAGTTTGAAGCGGGCACGATCTTCCACTCGGGCACCGCATACGCGCTCGTAGGCGCGCCACTGCGCAGCACGGTCGATGCCCTCGGCGGACTCACGGGCAAGGTCGGGTGGCCCGTGACCGCACCCGCCACGACTGAGGACTCAACCTGGCAGGACTTCACGAAGATGCTGCTCGCCACGAAGGGCGACGGGGACGTGCTGGCCGTTTACGGTGGGCTTCGCGTGGCGTTGCGCGACGCGGGCGGGCTCGACGGAAACCTCGGCTGGCCCACCACCAACCGATACTGGGACTCCTCGACGTCGACGGTCGCACAGGAGTTCGAGGACGCCGCAGTGCTACACAACGGGCGCCAGTACGGAATCGTCGGTATCAAGCTTCTTGACCTCGCGCGTGCTCGCGGTGTGATCAACGGTCGTCTCGGCTGGCCAACCACGCCCGTGTACTCGACATCCGCGAGCGGAGGCGGCGAAGTCCAGGGCTTCCAATATGGGATCTTGGTGTGGAGCACGGATAGCGGCGCCGTTTACATCCCTCGGCAGATCTGGTCGACACACAAGAAAGCCGGAGGAGTCCGCGGCCCGCTCGGATGGCCCACAAACTCCCCCACCTGGAACGGCAAGACCAAGACCATCCACCAAGACTTCGCGGGCGGATCCGTCGACTGGACCGCCGCTGGCGGCGGAGTCGTGACGCTGAAGGCAGCTCCTGAACCTGAAGCCACGCCTGAGCCGTCCGCGTCGCCATCGCCGCTAGCGACCGAGCCTTCCTAGCAGTCGCCCTCGATCAGGGCTCCGTCTCGCTGCAGCACGGCGACGAGGGCGTCGACCCGCGCGGTCGCGAACTCGTCCAGAGCGCAGCACCGACAAGACTTTAGTGTGGTCCGCTCAACTTTCGGGGAGCGCGCTTGACACCGCATCGTCGCGCGACTTAACTTGAGCCTAGGTCGCTCAACTCTTGGCGACGAATACGTGCGGCAAACGCCGCGCCCAGGAAGGACACAGCACATGTCACGAGCAGTAGGGATCGACCTCGGCACCACCAACTCGGTCGTCGCGGTCCTCGAAGGCGGCGAGCCCACCGTCATCGCGAACGCCGAAGGCGCGCGCACCACACCATCGGTGGTCGCATTCTCGAAGACGGGCGAGGTGCTCGTCGGCGAGATCGCTAAGCGACAGGCCGTCACAAACGTCGACCGCACCATCGCGTCGGTCAAGCGACACATGGGAACTGACTGGTCCAAGCAGATCGACGACAAGCCGTACACCGCCCAGGAGATCTCGGCGCGAATCCTTGGCAAGCTCAAGCGTGACGCGGAGGAGTACCTCGGTGAGAAAGTGACCGACGCCGTCATCACGGTCCCGGCCTACTTCAACGACGCCGAACGCCAGGCCACCAAAGACGCCGGTGAAATCGCCGGACTCAACGTGCTGCGCATCGTGAATGAGCCGACGGCAGCGGCCCTCGCCTACGGGCTGGAAAAGGGCAAGGAAGACGAGCTGATTCTCGTGTTCGACCTCGGAGGAGGAACCTTTGACGTGTCGCTCCTCGAGGTGGGCAAGGATGAGGACGCCTTCTCCACCATTCAGGTCAAGGCAACCGCCGGCGACAACCGCCTCGGTGGAGACGACTGGGACCAGCGCATCGTTGATCACCTGATCAAGGAGGTCAAGAACGCGGAAGGCATTGACTTGTCGAAGGATCGCGCAGCGGTCCAGCGCTTGCGCGAAGCTTCAGAGCAGGCCAAGAAGGAGCTCAGCTCCGCCCAGGCCACGACGATCTCACTGCAGTACCTGAGCATCGGCGAGAACGGGCCGGTTCACCTTGACAGCAAGCTCACTCGCGCCCAGTTCCAGCAGATGACGCAGGACCTGCTCGAGCGCACCAAGGCGCCTTTCCACCAGGTCATCAAGGATGCGGGCATCAAGCTCGCCGAGATCGATCACGTTGTGCTCGTCGGCGGATCGACGCGCATGCCGGCGGTGACGGAGGTCGTGAAGGAACTCACTGGCGGCAAGGAGCCGAACAAGGGCGTCAACCCCGACGAGGTCGTCGCTGTTGGCGCCGCACTTCAGGCCGGCGTCATCAAGGGTGAGCGCAAGGATGTCTTGCTCATCGATGTCACCCCCCTGAGCCTCGGAATTGAGACCAAGGGCGGCGTCATGACCACGCTGATCGAGCGCAATACCGCGATCCCGACCAAGTCGTCAGAGGTGTTTTCAACCGCCGAAGACAACCAGCCTTCTGTGCTCATCCAGGTTTACCAGGGAGAACGCCAGTTTGCGCGGGACAACAAGTTGCTTGGAACGTTCGAGCTCAGCGGAATTGCCCCAGCGCCGCGAGGAGTACCGCAGGTCGAGGTCACGTTCGATATCGACGCCAATGGAATTGTCCACGTGCATGCGAAGGACCGCGGTACGGGCAAGGAACAGTCGATCACGGTCACCGGAGGCTCCGCCCTGTCAAAGGAGGACATCGAGCGGATGGTGAAGGATGCCGAGGAACATGCGGCGGAAGACTCTCAGCGCCGCGATGAGGCCGAGACACGCAACAACGCCGAGTCATTCGCATACTCGACAGAGAAGATCCTGTCCGAAAACGAAGACAAGGTGCCTGCGACCGTCGCTGATGACGTCAAGAGCGCCATCGCCGACGTCAAGAAGGCCCTCGAAGGGACAGACGCTGCGGCCGTCAAGGCGGCACACGACACCCTCGTCGAGAAGGCCCAGAAGATCGGCGAGGCAATCTACGCCGCCCAGCAGGAGGGCGCGGGCGGGCAGGACGCGCCCGAATCGCCTGACGCGTCGGACGACGAAGACGTGGTTGACGCCGAGATCGTTGACGAGGACGACAAGAAGTAGCGTGAAGGCGACGGGCGGGAAGACCGCCCGTCGCCCACGCGCTCGAGGGAGGCAATCGTGAGCGACGACAACAAAGACGCCCCGGATCCGGTGGCTGCAGCCGAGGCGATCGTGAATGCGGCGATCGCGGAAGGTGACGCGGAGCGGGACGAGGCGCATGCCGACGACGCACTGTCCGAGGCGGAGCGGAAGGCGGCGGAACACCTTGCCGACCTCCAGCGGCTGCAGGCTGAGTACGTCAACTACCGCAAGCGCGTGGACCGCGATCGTGCGGCCGCGGGCGAATTGGCGACGGCGCGCGCGATTGAGACACTCGTGCCCGTGCTCGACGACATCTCCGCCGCGCGGGAGCACGGCGACCTGACGGACGGCCCGTTCGCCTCGATAGCGGAGAAGCTTGAGACGGCGCTTGGTCGGCTTGGCTGGTCGAGTTTCGGTGCACCAGGCGAGTTCTTTGATCCCACCGTGCATGAGGCGCTCCTGTCGCAACCGAGTGCAGACGTGACACAACCCACCGTCCAGCACGTGGCGCAGCCCGGACACCGCGTCGGCGAGCGCGTGCTTCGGCCCGCGCGCGTGATCGTGCAGCTCCCCCAAGACGAGGCGTAGCGCCCACCCCGGCGCGATCGCCAGAAGGGAGGCGCCATGACGAGTCAGGACTGGTTCACCAAAGACTTCTACGCGACGCTCGGGGTCCCCAAGAATGCCGACGCGGCGGCAATCAAGAAGTCGTACCGGGCCCTCGCGAAGCAACTGCACCCCGATCGCAATCCAGGGAATGCCGCATCTGAGCAGCGCTTCAAGGACGTCGGCGAGGCCTACGCAGTGTTGTCCGATCCCGAGCAGCGTCAGCAGTACGACGCGGTTCGAGCGATGGGTGGCGGCGGGCCAAGGTTCCAGGCAGGAGGGCCCGGCGGCGCCGGGTTTGAGGACGTGCTCGGCGGCATGTTCGGCGGCCAATCCGGGCGGGGAGGCGCGCAGGGGTTCGACGACATTCTCAGCGGTCTCTTCGGTGGGGGGTCGTTCCAACGAGGACCGCAGCCAGGCTCAGATATCGCGGCAGCGACGGAGGTCTCGTTCAGGCAAGCCGCAGAAGGCGCGACTGTCACCCTCGGCCTCGATGGGCACAAGGTCTCGACGCGACTACCCGTCGGAGTGAAAGACGGGCAGCGGATTCGCGTGCGCGGCAAGGGACGTGCTGGCGCGGGTGGAGGGCCACCCGGCGACCTTCTGCTCACGGTGCATGTCGCGAAGCACCCGGTGTTCTCGACCGACGGGCTGAACGTGCGCGTGCGCGTTCCGCTCCGGTTCGACGAAGCCGCGCTGGGCGCGACCGTCGAGGTCCCCACCCTGTCCGGTGATCGCGTCTCGGTGAAGATCCCGTCAGGCACCGCGTCGGGCAAGACCTTCCGCGTCAAGGGCAAGGGGCTCGTCGCCAAGCATGGGACAGGGGACCTGCTCGCGACAGTAGAGGTCGTGGTGCCGAGCAAGATGTCGAAGGAAGCGAAGCGGCTCGTTGAAGAGTTGGCACAGGAATCGGCCGCCGACCCGCGCGCGTCGCTCTACGGCGACGCGCTGAAATAGGCGGAGACACCGTGGAGCAGCCAGATGTCGACGAACCGGTGTTCCTCATTTCGGCCGCCGCGGAACTGTCGGGAATGCACGCCCAAACGCTGCGCCAATACGACCGGCTCGGCCTCGTCGTCCCCCAGCGGCGACCGGGGGGTGGCCGCCGGTACTCGCTTCGCGACGTTGCGACCCTGCGAGAAATTCAACGCATGAGTCAGGACGAAGGCATCAATCTCGCGGGCATCGCGCGCATCCTCACGCTCGCGCGCCGCGTCAACGACCTCGAGCACGAAGTCGAGAAGCTACGACCTCGAGCTGACCCGGGCTCGCGCGTGTTCACGACCGGCCCGTCGGGTTCGGTGGTCATCGTCGAACGCGGACACCGAGCGCCCCGCGACGAAGGTCGTTCGATTGTGCTGTGGCGACCCCGTCGCGAACGCCCATAGTGAGGGTTGGGATGACGCGGTCAGTCGCCTAGGCTCGCCTCATGACCTCGGAATACGCAGTCGAGGCGGACGGCCTCGTCAAGTCATTCAAGAAGACGCAGGCGCTGCGCGGAGTGAGCTTCTCACTCCCCCGCGGAAAAGTGCTCGGAGTTCTTGGCCCCAACGGTGCAGGCAAGACCACCGCCGTGCGAATCCTCGCGACGTTGCTGCGCGCAGACGGCGGACGCGCGACCGTCGCAGGCTTTGACGTCGCGCGGCATCCGTCGGAAGTCCGCAAGCGCGTCGGACTGACCGGCCAGTACGCATCTGTCGACGAAGAACTCACCGGGAGGGAAAACCTCCTGATGATTGGCGCCTTGCTCAACATGCGGTCGAGCGCCGCAAAGGCGCGCGCCACTGAACTCCTTGACTGGTTTGACCTCGGCGATGCGGCCGATCGCAACGCAAAAACATACTCGGGCGGCATGCGCAGGCGCCTCGATCTCGCTGCCTCGCTCACGGGACACCCCGAGATCGTCTTTCTCGACGAACCCACCACTGGGCTAGACCCCGCCAAGCGCGAAGACATGTGGGACGTGGTACGTGCGATCGTGTCGCGGGGAACGTCCGTCCTGCTCACCACCCAATATTTGGAAGAGGCGGACGCGCTCGCGGACGACATCGTCGTCATTAATCACGGACAGGTGATCGCGCACGACACGGCCGACAACCTCAAGAGAGTGGTGGGATCACAGACCCTGCATGTGCGACCGACCGTCCCGGACGACGCCGATGCCGTGCGCGCAATTCTTGCCGCCGTTGGCACGCCAGGGGCCGGGGTGGACGAAGCTCGACCAGGCGAACTGTCGACGCCGGTCCCGGGAGACCGTGCGCTCGCGGAGGCGGTGGCGCGGCTAGGCGTCGAGAAGATAGCCGTGACGGAACTCTCTCTGCGGCTTCCAAGCCTCGACGAAGTGTTCTTCACCCTGACGGGCGAACGCCAGAAGGCGCCAACGACAAGCGACGCGGAAGAGGTGCACTCATGAGCACTCAATCAGTGACCCACGATGTTTCCACCATTCCGAGCGGGCCATTCGACGTCATTCGCCACAGCGCGGTACTTGCGAGGAGGTCGCTCGTCAAGACGATGCGCACGCCAGAGGGACTCATCGACGTCACTTTGTCGCCGATTCTCTTCACCGTGCTCTTCGCCTTCATCTTCGGCGGTGCCATATCGGGATCGACGGACGAATACTTGCTGCTGCTCATCCCCGGGATCATCGGGCAGAACATCGCATTCGCGTCGGTGGGAATCGGCATCCAGCTCAACGCCGACATGGAGAAGGGGATCTTCGACCGATTCCGCTCGCTCCCGATTTCGCGCATATCTCCGCTCCTCGGTGCCGCGCTCGGCGATATCGTCCGGTACGTCTTGCTCATCACGATCATGGTGGGAACCGGGTACGTGCTTGGCTATCGCGTGACGACGTCGGTTCCCGAGTTCCTCGGCGGCTGCCTGCTCGCGATCGTGTTCGCACTGTGCCTCGCGTGGGCGCCGATGCTCGTCGGACTACTTGCGCGGTCGCAACGAGCGGTGCAGGGCATCGTGTTCATGACGCTCTTCCCACTCACGTTCGCCTCGAATGCGTTCGTCCCGACCGAAACTCTGCCGGACTGGCTCGCCGCATTTGCCGACGCAAATCCGTTGTCGCATCTCATTGAGTCGCTGCGGGCGTTGTGGAGCGGTGGAGACTGGGCAAGTCCCGTCGCCTGGACGCTCGGATGGTCCGCCGCCTTCGTGCTCGTCTTCGCCCCGCTGGCGATCCGCGCCTACAACCGCAAGTCGTAGAGGCGCGGGCCGGCGTCGCCCTCAGCTCGACGCCGACCCGGCACTCTCTAGCGGTAGACCGACTCCAAGAGGTCGGCCACGTAGGCGTGTGAGTGAGGCAATGACTCCACCCACACCCTGGGGGGCTGGCGCATGAGGTTACCCACGCGCATCTCGGTCGCCCGCTGGGCGATGTGATCGCGCAATTCCGCGATCCCGTGTCCGAGTGCCAAACCGCGCTCAACGAGCACGGCGTAAATTCCGTCCGACAGGCGGGCCATCGGGAAGCCTTCACCGTACGCATCCTGCAGAGCGTTTCCGACGGCGGCGTTTCGTGCGATGCGCTGCCACGGGTCAGTGTCGTTGACCGCGACGTCAACCAGCACGAGAGCGTGGGTCTCCGAGACATGCGTGCCGATCCGCTGCGCGCCCCCGTAGACCTCCGCGAGCCGCTGAACCAGGTACTCGGCGGTGCCAAGCCCAGACTCCGCGTCAGTCATGACCGGGGAGACAGCAGGAGCGGCGTCGCCGTCGGTCCAGCCTTCGCACAGGGCGCGAATGGAGCGGATGGGCGCGGATTGGTAGCCGGCCTGGCGGAACAACACCGCCATGTCGTCGATCGCTTCAGTAATACCGACACCGGCAAGAGCGCGTGCCTGGCCGAGTCGGAAGGCTGCGGGTGCGGTGTCCAGTTTGGACTCAAGCGCCTCGACGAGCGCCTCGGCTGCTGGCGTGTACCAGTCACCCGGACGACGCCATACCGAGTCGACACTTGCGGTCTCCCACTTGCGCAGCAGAACTGCGGTGGGGGTGGCTCCCTGGCTGCTCACTTCGATGCTCATACCCGATGAGAGGGGTCACGTTCGCGACTATGACGCGCTTTGTCGGATTTCTTTTGAAGAATTTGTTTCTGCCCCCACGCGTGGCGTGTGACCAATCCCGCACCGTGGTTGTTGAGAATCGCAATGTGGCCCCTGGACAATGGAAAGAACCCAATAGTCAAGGGAGACCCCACTCACTATGAGCCACGAGGCGATCGCGCTATGGACGGAAACGTCCAGCGATCCTGAGCTGATTGCAGGCGTTCGCGCAGGCGACTCGGCCGCCTTCGGTGTGCTCTACGAGCGTCACGTCGATGCTGCCCGCAAGGTCGCGTCGATGTACACCAACTCCGTCTCTGACGTTGACGACGTGGTATCCGAGTCCTTTTCACGGGTCTTGCGGGCTCTCCAGCGTGGAGACGGCCCGGATCTCGCGTTCCGCGCCTACCTGTTTACGATCGTGCGCCGCACCGGTATGGACGTCATCAACCGCGCCAACCGCACGCGTCCCGGCGACGACATGGGCCAGTACGAGTCGTCGCTCGGTTTCGAGCCGGCATCCGATGAGGGCGCACTCGCCGGCTTCGAGCAAGGAATGGTCGCGGATGCTTTCCGCTCGCTGCCCGAACGGTGGCAGGCGGTGCTGTGGTACACCGAGGTCGAGAAGAAGCAGCCGAAAGACATCGCTCCCCTGCTAGGCCTGACGGCGAACGGTGTCGCCGCCCTTGCGTATCGCGCACGCGAAGCCCTGCGTCAGGCATACCTGCAGCAGCACCTGGGGACGTCGGACGACATCAACTGTCTCGAAGCGAACACGCAGCTCGGTGCCTACGTACGCGGCGGACTCAGCAAGCGCGAACACACCCGCGTTGACGAACACGTGAAGAAGTGCGAACGCTGCACGGCGCTCGTCGTAGAACTCGAAGATGTCAACCGCGGAATGCGCGGCGTCATCGCACCCCTCGTTCTCGGAGTCCTAGGCATGGGCGCGCTCGAGGGCGGCCTTCCCGTTGGCGGAGCGTTCGGCCCAAAGAATGCTGCGGGCGGTTCGGCAGCCGCGGGGACGGCCAGCGTCGGATCGGCCGGGACTGGGCTCGCGGCCGCTCTGGCAGGGTTCTCGAGCGCTGCACTTCCCGCCGCCGCCGCGGTCGGAATCCTCGCGTTGGTTGTCAGCGGCGCGAGCTACTTCGGTCTGTTTGACCCGGCCGGGGCCGCATTTGGCCAGGATGTACCAGGAATCACCGATCCCGCGAGCGGCACTGGTGTCAACGGTGACGGATCGGGCACGGGCGGCGGCACTGGTGTCAACGGTGACGGATCGGGTACCGGCGGCGGCACTGGTGTCAACGGTGACGGATCGGGTACCGGCGGCGGCACTGGTGTCAACGGTGACGGATCGGGTACCGGCGGCGGCACTGGCGGATCGGGCACCGGCTCCGACAATGGCACCGGCTCCGACACTGGCTCCGGCTCCGGCTCCGGAACGGGCACTGGCGGCACGGGCACCGGTGGAACTGGCG
>JAHEMW010000065.1 GCA_024643505.1 Demequinaceae bacterium | reverse complement strand
AGACGGGGGCGCCGGTACGGGCAAGTTCCTCGGGCGTTTGAATGTTTGCGCGCAACTGCGGCAGGAACGGCACGAGGTGCCGAGCGACGGCCACCGGCCCGACGCCGGGCCCACCGCCGCCGTGAGGTATGCAGAAGGTCTTGTGAAGATTGAGGTGGGAGACGTCGCCGCCAAAGTGGCCCGGCTTCGCGAGGCCGACGAGCGCGTTCAAGTTCGCGCCGTCGATGAATACCTGGCCGCCGGCGTCGTGAACCGCGGCACACACCTCGCCGACGTGCTCTTCGTATACGCCGTGCGTGGACGGGTAGGTGATCATGATGCACGCGATGCGACCCTCGTGCGCCGCGAGCTTCGCGCGCAGGTCCGCCATGTCGACTTCGCCGTCTCCTGCGGTCGCGACCACGACGACGCGCATGCCGGCGAGCACCGCCGACGCCGCGTTGGTGCCGTGAGCCGACGCCGGGATCAGGCACACGTCGCGCTGCTCGTCACCGCGCGAGCGGTGGTATCCCCGGATCGCGAGCAGGCCGGCGTATTCGCCGCGTGAGCCGGCGTTGGGTTGCACGCACACGGCCGCGTACCCGGTGATCTCTGCGAGCCAGCGCTCCAGTTCGGCGATCATGTCGCGGTACCCGGCCGTCTGCTCTGACGGTGCGAACGGGTGAATCGAGGCGAACCCTGGCCAGCTGATTGGCGCCATCTCGACAGCGGAGTTGAGCTTCATGGTGCACGAGCCAAGCGGGATCATCGTGCGGTCGAGCGCGAGGTCGCGGTCAGCGAGCTTGCGCATGTATCGCATGATCGAGGTCTCGGACCGGTGCGCGTGGAAGATCGGGTGCTCGAGGTAGTCCGAGGTCCGGCGCAGTTCCCGCGGGATCGTGACGGACGGCCCGGCGTAGACGGGCCGCTCGTGGGGATGGCCGAGCACGGCGCTCACCACGTCGGTGAGGATCTGCGGAGTGGTGAGCTCGTCGCACGAGATCGCGACGGCGTCGGACCCGAGACGGCGGACGTTGATCCCGACGGCCGCTGCGCGCACGAGGATCGAATCTGCACCACGGGGCACCTCGACAACGACGGTGTCAAAGAAGCTCGCGTGGCGGATCTTGATGCCACGCGCCGTGAGCGCATCGGCAAGCGTCGCCGCCATGGTGTGGACGCGCAGCGCGATCTCGCGCAGGCCCTCCGGACCGTGGTAGATCGCGTACATCGAGGCGACGACGGCAAGCAACGCCTGCGCGGTGCAGATGTTTGACGTGGCCTTGTCGCGGCGGATGTGCTGCTCGCGGGTCTGCAGTGCGAGGCGGTACGCGGGCTTTCCCGCGACGTCGACGGACACTCCTACTAGGCGTCCGGGTAGCTGCCGCTCAAGACCCTCGCGCACCGCCATGTACGCCGCGTGGGGACCTCCGAAGAACAGCGGGACACCGAAGCGCTGCGTCGACCCCACGGCGATGTCCGCCCCCAGCTCACCTGGCGCCTTGACGACGCACAGCGAGAGGATGTCGGCCGCGACCGTGACGAGGGCGCCGACGCCGTGTGCCGCGTCGATGAGCGGCGAAATGTCGCGCACGAAACCGGTGTCTCCCGGCTGCTGGATGACGAGGCCGACGAGGTCGTCGGGCGCCTGCCAGTCTTCGCCGAGTTCCTCGACCCGCAGCGGCAGGCCGATCGCCTCGGCTTGCGCCTCGACTACGGCGATCGTCTGTGGGAAGCACTCGGAGTCGAGCACGATGACGCCGCCGTCCTTGCCACGCACTCCGCGCCGCATGAGCAGCACGGCCTCCGCTACCGCGGTGGCTTCGTCGAGCAGCGAGGCGCCTGCGACAGGCAGCGCCGTCAGGTCGGCGACCATCGTCTGGAAGTTGAGCATCGCCTCGAGCCGGCCCTGCGAAATCTCGGCTTGGTACGGCGTATAGGCCGTATACCAGGCGGGATTCTCCAGGATGTTGCGGCGGATCACCATGGGCGTGATCGTGTCGTAGTAGCCCTCACCGATCATGGACACCTGCACGCGGTTGCGCTGCGCGAAGCCCTGGAGCGCTCGCAGTGTCTCGTTCTCCGAGAGCGCGGGCGGAAGCACGAGCACGTCGTCCTGGCGAATGGACGCGGGCACTGCCGCGTCCACAAGCGCGGCGAGCGAGGGTTGGTCGACGACGGCAAGCATGCGCGCCACCGCCGACTCGTCGGGTCCTACGTGGCGGTCGGAGAACGAGGTCACCGCCCCATTGTGTCTCATCGCCGCGCAGACGGGGAGCGCCTCGGCGACGCTCTCCCGGGTTCGTCGCCGCGCACGGCTACCCTGGACCCGTGAAGCTCGTCGTCCAGATCCCGTGCCTCAACGAGGAGGCGACCCTTCCACTTGTGCTCGCAACGATTCCGACGGCGATCGCGGGCATCGACGAAATCGACATCGTCGTGATTGACGACGGCTCCACCGACCGCACCGCGGAGGTGGCGCGCGCTCACGGGGTCACGCACATCGTGACCCACGCGCGCACGATGGGGCTCGCCCGATCATTCAAGGACGGCGTCGACTACGCGCTCGCGCACGGCGCTGACATCGTCGTGAACACCGACGGCGACAACCAGTACCCGCAGGAGCGGATCGCCGATCTCGTCGCCCCCATCCTGCGGGGCGACGCCGAGATCGTCATCGGGGATCGGCAGACGCAAACCATCGCGCACTTCTCGCCGTTCAAGAAGTCAATGCAGCGATTCGGCTCGTGGGTCGTCAACCGAGTCGCAGGCACGCGATTGCCCGACGCCGCGTCGGGTTTTCGCGCATACTCCCGCTACGCGCTGTACCGGCTGAACATCGTCACTCAGTTCAGTTACTGCATGGAGACGATCATCCAGGCGGGCAACAAGCGGCTCGCGATCGTGTCGGTGCCGATCGCCACGAACCCGAAGACACGCGAATCGCGGCTGTTCTCTTCCGACTTCGAACACATGGCGAAGTCCGCGCAGGCGATCCTGCGCTCCTACATCATGTTCAGGCCGTGGTCCGTCTTCCGTTCGCTCGCGCTGCTGTTCGGCATTGCCGGGGTCATTCCGTACGTGCGCTTCGGCATCCTTCGCCTCATCGGAGACGACGGCAACCACCTCCAGTCGCTCATCCTTGGCGGCGCACTGCTGTCGGGCGCGCTGCTGTCCATCGCGCTTGGCGTGCTCTCGGACCTGCTGAAGACCAACCGCATCCTCATGGAGGATCAGCTCGAGGGCCTCAAGGTGCAGCAGTACGGTCCGGCTCGCTCCGCCCCTGACCGGGTCGGATAGCGGCGCCGACGCCGAACGCGACGGCGTCGGCGGCCGTCATGAGAAAGCGGCTGACGAGCGCGAGACTGAGCGCTTGCGGTCCCGTCGCCACCGAGGCGAGCGTCAGGACGAGCGCGGCCTCGCGCGCTCCGACTCCTGCGGGGGCGATCACAACAAGGAATCCGACGAGCCAAGCGAGCGCGAAGGCGCCCGTCGCGAGGATGAACGTGGCGTCGGGCCCCGGCGCGATCTCGCGAAGGAGCAGCCACGCGTGCGCGCCGAGGAGCATCCACACGCCCGCGGACCACGCGGCGGAAGCGAGCAGGGCAGGTGCGCCGACGTGCACGGGCAGGTCTGCTCTCCGCGTCACCCGGAAGGCGAGTGCGACCACGCGGGACAGCACGGGCGGGGCGAGGAGCGTGGCGAGCGCAAGGGCGATGGGAATGACCCACCAGTAGGCCGCGAGCGCGTCGGGAACCGATGCCAGGATGGCCCCGACGCCGACGAGCGCGGCCGTCACGACGCCAACGAGCATCGCGACGATCGATCCCGTCATGGCGCGCGAGCGGCTGACGCCGTGATCGCGGGCGAACTCGGCCTGCGCGAGCACGGGCCAGACGGAGCCAGGCACGTACTTGCCGACTTGGGACAGGTAGAACACGCGCATCGCCTGCGGCACCGTCGCATCGAGGCCAACGGATCGCATCACCGCTCGCCACGACAGGGCGTTGAGGCCGAGCGCGGCGAGCGCAGCCACTGTCGCAAGCGCGACCGTCGCGATGCTGAGGCTGCCGAGTGCGGCGGTCACCTCGTCCCATTGCGAAGCCACCGCCCATCCAAGCAACGCGACCGCGACGGCGAGGAACGACCATCGCAACGCCGCGCGCGCACGCGTACTCACGTCAACTCCCCTTCGCCGGAGCGCACCCAGTGCCACATGCGCGCGACGCCCTCGTCGAGGGGCGTTGAGGCCGACCATCCGAGCGCATCTCGTGCCAGGGAAACGTCGAGGAAAGAGTCCGCAGGATCGACACCCCGCGCGGGACGCCGTTCGATGCGCACGTGGTCCGGCCCCACGACATCGCGCACGATGTCAAGCAAACTCGCGAGCGAGGTCGGGATTCCTGACCCGACGTTGAGGAGCGCGGGCGGTGCGGCGGCAGCGACGACGCTTGCCACCGCGTCGGCGAAGTCGTCCACGTAGAGGTAGTCGCGAGTCGCGGCCCCATCGCCAAAGACGACGACGGGCCGATCGTCTCGCGCCGCCCGCAACCACGCAATGAGCACACCTTGCGCGCCGGCGCCGCGCTGACCCGGGCCGAAGGGGTTGGCCACTCGCAACACGGTGACGTCGAGGCTCGACGCTAGCGCCGCCTCCTCGAGTGCGCGCTTGGACTCCCCGTACAGATTGACGGGCGCGGGCGCTTGACTTTCGGGGTACGGCGGCACGCCCGGAGGCCCATAGATCGCTCCGCCTGAGGAGAGCAGAATCAACCGAACAGGGCGCGCCATGAGGGTGGCAGCGGCGAGGGCTTCGTCGAGGGCCGCGGCGTCCCGTGCGACGTCGCTTGGCTCGCAACGCGCGGGTGTGGTCGAACCGACGGCCCACACGATGGTGCGCGCGGACGCGGACTCAGGAGCGATCCTGCCGGCGACGACGAGGGGGTTGTCGATCGAGTGGGCGGCGACCCGTTCGACACCGAGCCTGCGGGCGATCGCGCCCCCAAGGAAGCCCCGGGATCCGACGACTGCCACGTCATACACTGGCTTCACTCGTCACCGCTCCTCGCATTGGAAGTCATCCTATGGGCAGACCTCGCCTGCTCGTCCTCGCGTCGACGTACCCCGCGCGAGAGGGTGACGGCACCCCCTCCTTTGTGCGAGATCTCGCGATCGGCATGCTTGCCGACTTCGACGTCCACGTATTGGTGCCAGCCGTGCCGGGAGCGCCGGCGTCGGAACGCGTCGAGGCCGACGGCGGGGTGCTCACAGTGGAGCGATACCGATTCTTCCCCGCGCGCTGGGAGGACGTGGCCGCCGGCGCGATCCTGGAGAACGTGCGAAAGAAGCGCTCCCGAGTCCTGCAGGTGCCGCCGCTGCTGGTCGCCCAGCGACGAGCCGTTCGGCGTGCCGTGGCGACGTTTCGGCCTGACCTCATCCACGCGCACTGGATCATCCCGCAGGGAGTCGTCGCAGCGTCGGCCGCGAAGGCGGTCCCGCTGCTCGTGACGACTTTGGGTGGCGATCTCTACGCGCTGCGGGGGCGCCTCGCGATGCGCGCGAAGCGACGGGTCATTGCCGCCGCAGCCGCGGTGACGGTGATGAACGCCGACATGCGGGATCAGGTCGAGGCGTTGGGGGGGTCGGATGTGCGCGTCATGCCCATGGGGGCACGACTGAGCTCGCTCGAACGGCCCGTGCGAGCGAGCGTCGCGGATGACGGGCCGATTCATCTGCTCGCGGTGGGGCGGTTGGTAGAGAAGAAGGGCTTCGATGTCCTGATCGACGCGCTCCGCGACACTCCTGGGGTCGAGCTCACGATCGTGGGGGACGGGCCCGAGCGGGCCGAGCTTGCGCAATCCGCCGTCGGTCTGCCCGTCACCTTCGCCGGACAACTCGGTCGCGCCGCCCTTGACGCCACCTACGCGGCGGCGGATATCGCCGTCTTCCCATCGCGTAGGGCCGGTTCCGGCGACCAGGACGGCTTGCCCGTGGCGATGCTCGAGGCGATGGGCGCAGGATGCGCCGTGGTGGCGTCGGACCTTCCGGGCCTCAACGAGGCCGTTGTCGATGGCGAGTCCGGGCTCCTCGTGCCCGCCGAAGACGCCGACGCGCTCGCGCGGACGCTCACGGATCTGGCCCAGGACAGGGGAAGGCGGGAGCGGCTAGGCGCGGCGGCCCGCGCACGCGCTGCGGGTTACTCGATCGACGTCGTGAGTGCGGGCTATCGCGCGCTCGCCCGCGAAGTCATCGCGTCCAGCTAGCGGCCCCGGAGCCGATCAAGCTGCCGTCGCTCTCGCTTGGTGGGTCGGCCGGCGCCGCGTTCGCGGGTCGCGAGCGCCACCTGCTCGGTGCGCGGCGGAGGTGGCGGGGTGTGATCCGTGTAGGCGGATACGGCGACGTCCGCGCCGACGCGCTTGGCTACCAGAGCGCGCACCTCGACGTTGCGCACGCGCCCGGCTCCCGTGATGTCGACGCGGTCGCCCACTCGGATTGCCGCCGCGGGCTTCACGCGGTCGCCGTTAACCCTCACGTGGCCGGCACGGCACGCCGCGGTCGCCTGAGTCCGGGTCTTGTACAGCCTGACCGCCCACACCCACGCGTCGGCGCGAACGCCACTGATCGCCATGCCTCGAGAATACGGCGCGCACGACAGCCCGTAGCCTGACGCTCATGAACGCATGGCTCGAGGTGTTTGGCTGGATCGGTTCGATTCTCGTGGTGGTGTCGCTCATGCAGGCGCGCGTCGCTCGGTTTCGCTGGATCAACCTTGCGGGCGCGCTCGCGGCGACGGCGTACAACGCGATCGTCGGGATCTGGCCGTTCGTCGCGATGAATGCCGCGATCACGATTATTGACATCTACTGGCTGCGGCGGCTCTATCGCGAGGCGGACGATCCCGACGTCTACCAGGTGATTGCGGCGCGCCCGGATGACCCCTACGTGGCTCACCTGCTCGCCGTACACGCGACCGACATTCGCGCGCACGAGCCCGCATTCGACCCCGTGCCTCGCGGCGAGCATCGCGCGATCTTCCTCGTCGTGCGAGGCGACGAAGCCGTCGGGGTCGTCGCCCTGCGCGACGAGGGAAACGGAACTGGCACGGTCGAACTTGACTGGGTCAAGCCGCGTTTTCGAGACTTCACGCCCGGACAGTTCGTCTACCGCGATTCCGGGGCGCTCCCCGCCGCGGGTTTTGCGCGGGTCGTGATCACGCCTCACGAGCACACGGACCGCGAGTACCTTCGCCACGCGGGCTTTCGCACTGAGGGCGCGAGCTGGGTCCGAGAGCTGACGGCCTAGCGGCCCAGTCGTTCGTACGCGAGCTCGGTCTCGCGCTTCAGTGGTCGCCACCACGCTTCGTTGTCGCGGTACCAGTCGATGGTGGCTGCCAGACCCGTGGCGAAATCCCGGTAGCGCGGCGCCCAGCCGAGCTCCTCGCGCAGCGCCGTGGCGTCGATCGCGTAGCGCAGATCGTGACCTGGGCGGTCGGGAACGTGGTCGTACGCGTCCACGGGCTGCCCCATCGCGACCAGAACCGCTTCAACAACCGCCTTGTTCGACAACTCACCGTCAGCACCAATGAGATACGTCTGGCCGACGCGACCGGCGTCAATGACCGTCCATACGGCCGTGTTGTGGTCGTCGACGTGAATCCAGTCCCGCACGTTGGCGCCCGCGCCGTAGAGCTTGGGCCGCACGCCGTCGATGATGTTCGTGATTTGGCGAGGGATGAACTTCTCGACGTGCTGAAACGGCCCGTAGTTGTTCGAGCAGTTCGACATCGTGGCCGCGAGGCCGAAGGATCGCACCCATGCCCGCACAAGGAGGTCTGAACCGGCCTTGGACGCCGAGTACGGGCTCGACGGGTTGTATGGCGTATCGGCCGTGAACTTCCCGGGGTCGTCGAGTGCGAGGTCGCCGTACACCTCGTCGGTCGAGACGTGGTGAAAGCGAGTCGCGTGGGCACGGCACGCCTCGAGCAGCGTGAAGGTGCCGACGAGATTGGTGTGGATGAACGGTGACGGGTCGGTCAGCGAGTTGTCGTTGTGACTCTCGGCCGCGAAGTGCACGACCAGGTCGGTCTCGCTCACAAGCGAGTCGACTACCTCGCGATCGGCGATGTCTCCTTGGACGAGCGTGACCCGGGGATCGTCGGGAATCGACGCGGCGTTTCCGGCGTAGGTCAGTTTGTCGAGCACAGTCACAGTCGCGTCTGGCCGAGTCGCGAGCGTGAGGCGAACGAAATTCGCCCCGATGAAACCCGCGCCCCCGGTCACGAGCACCCTCATGTCGCGGGACGCTCGCTATCCAGCAGGCCCAGCAGGTAGTCGCCATAGCCGGACTTCGTGAGCGCAAGCGCCCGCTCCCGCAGGTCGGCGTCGGACAGAAAGCCCCGCCGCCACCCGACCTCCTCCGGTGACCCAACGCGGAGGCCTTGGCGTCGCTCCACGGTTTGCACAAACTGAGACGCCTCGAGCAGCGAGTCAAACGTGCCGGTGTCGAGCCACGCCGTTCCGCGCGGCAAGACCTCAACGCGAAGCCGCCCCTGGTCGAGGTACCTCCGGTTGAGGTCGGTGATCTCATATTCACCGCGCGCCGACGGAGCAAGCTCGCGGGCGTACGCGATCACGTCGTTGTCGTAGAAGTACAACCCCGGCACCGCATACCGCGACCGCGGGTGCGCAGGCTTCTCCTCGAGCGACAACGCGAGTCCGTCAGAGTCGAACTCGACGACCCCGAAGGCGCTCGGGTCCGCGACACGGTACGCGAAAATTCGAGCCCCCTCGACATCGGCGAACCGCTCGAGGTGGAGGCCGAGTCCGGGGCCATAGAACACATTGTCACCGAGCACCAGCGCGACCTTGTCGTCGCCGACGAAGTCCGCGCCGATGACAAATGCCTGCGCAAGCCCGTTGGGCTCCGTCTGTTCGGCGTACGTGAGCGAGATTCCAAACTGCGAGCCATCCCCGAGGAGGCGTTCGAACTGGGGCAGATCGTGCGGGGTCGTGATGACCAGGATGTCGCGGATCCCCGCAAGCATCAGAGTCGACAGCGGGTAGTACACGAGTGGCTTGTCGTATACCGGCACGAGCTGCTTGCTGATGCCTTGAGTAATCGGGTGCAGGCGCGTGCCTGAACCGCCCGCAAGGATGATGCCGCGCATGGTGGCCAGTCTGCCGTGCTCGCCTCGCGCGCGCCAACGACTCCGAGCACAACGTCATCGCGCATCACCC
>JAHEMW010000158.1 GCA_024643505.1 Demequinaceae bacterium | reverse complement strand
TTCAGTTCGAGTTGAGCGTGATGGTCGGTTTTCGATGAGTTGCACAAGCGCTGCCCAAATAGCCATCAACCAGGCGTGATTCTGCTACCGGGTTGTGAACAATTGCGGTTGTCGCGCATTGAATATGCGGAGTACACGCGGGATGTCGGTGCTGGATTGACGCACATGCGCTGGAACGTCTACGCGGCTCGAAGCGCCCTGGCGCGAGTAGCGAGCTCGGCGTGCGCTTCGTCCTCGATGAGGCGGGATAGGCGGAGGATGCCGGGATCTGTCACCCGGGTGCTTCGTGTGGCGACGTGAATGGTCCGGACTATAGGCGTGGCAGTGCGACGCAGTAGCACGCCATCGGGGATTCGGTCGACAGTGAGATCGGGCACGAGCGCAACTCCCATACCCGCCGCGACAAGTTCCAGTTGCACGGCGAAGTCCATTGATTGCGCGACGGACCTAGGGCGGAACCCGGCGAGTCCGCATGCACGCTCGACCATGGCGAAGCAAGACACGTTTGACTCAGGCGTGATCCACGGCGAGTCCTGAAAGTCCTCAAGCCGCGCGGGCGCATCGTCCGGGGTCGTCCCGGCGTCGTCGCGAGTCGCGAGCCAGACCGGCTCGGTGCCGAGCGAATGCGTCACGACGCCGCGCTTGGTCTGCCGCGCAATATTCGAATACGAGTGGATGACGGCGAGGTCTGCGTCGCCACTGAGGATCGCGTCGAGTGCGTCATCGGGTTCCTGTGTTGTGACACCCAATTCGATCGCCGGGACCTCACCCCCGATCACGCGCCGGCATGCCGTCGCGACGAAGGTGCGCGCGGCGGAGGGAAATGCAGCAAGCGTGTACCGGCCCACCGACCCGGTGCGCAGTGAGGTCAATTCATGCTCGGCGAGGGCCACGCGATCTACAATCTCGTGCCCGTGATCTGCCAACACTTTGCCTGCCGAGGTGAGCGCCAGACGCCGCCCTTTCCTCTCCGTGAGCTCGAGTCCAAGTTCCTTCTCTAGTGCAGCGAGTTGCATCGAGACGCCGGGACCACTGAGCCCGTACTCGTCGGCGACGGCCGCTACGGTCCCTAAGCGGTCGAGCGCAGCGAGCATTCCCAATTTTCGAACGTCGATCACGCGCGGTCTCCAAAGTAACCATCCCTGACTTATGAGCAAAGTATTCATCAGTTGTGATGATCTGTCGACCTTGCGACAATCGAGACACCGACTACCCGGCCAACGCCTCGGAGGACCGAAATGATCGACCTTCGTTCAGATACGTGCTCCCGCCCCACCGACGCAATGCGCGAGGCAATGGCAACCGCAAAGGTAGGCGATGACGTGTACTCGGACGACCCGACTGTCAAAGAACTCGAAGCGGTCACCGCCCGGCTGCTCGGCAAAGAGGACGCCGTGTACATGCCCACGGGCACCATGACGAACCAGGTGGGGATTCGCGCGCACACGCAGCACGGCGACGCCGTCTTGTTCGAGCAGTCCGCACATGTGTACGCGCTCGAAGGAGGAGCGCCTTCCGCGATCTCTGGGGTGCTGCCGCGACTGCTCGCCGGAGACAGAGGGCGCTTCACGGCCGAACAGGTCGCGGAGGCAGTGGGCTCCCCACATCCGTTCTTTCCCTCCACTGTGACCGCGCCGGTGACACTGCTTTGCGCAGAGAACACCCACAACAACGGCGGCGGATCCGTCTGGGCACTCGACCAGCTGACCGAAGTGGCCGACTCGGGCCGCGGCCTGGGCCTGGCGACACACCTCGACGGAGCGCGCCTGTGGCACGCCACCGCGGCAACCGGTATCGCCGAGGCAGAGTACGCATCTCCCTTCGACACGGTCAGCGTGTGCTTCTCCAAGGCGCTCGGGGCTCCCGTCGGTTCTTGCCTTGCTGGCTCCAAGGACATGATGGATCGCGCGCGCCGCTTCAAGCAGGGCTTCGGCGGAGGATTCCGCCAGGCGGGGATCATCGCCGCTGGCGCGCTCTATGCACTGGAGCACCACCGCGCGCAGCTCCCTCACACCCACACGCTCGCACAGCGGTTCGCGCGAGGCCTCGCTCAGCTCGATGGCATTGTTATCGACCCGTCAGCCATCGAGACCAACATCGTGCGGTATCGCCTCGACGGTGTCTCGTCGGCGACGTTCGTCGACGCCCTGCACGAGGCCGGGGTCTGGATGCTTCCCTCGCGCGCGGACGGCGTTCGCGCCGTGTTCTACCTTGACCTCACCGAGCCGGACGTGGACTCCGCGCTCGCCACGATCGCCGAAGTGCTGCCAACCATCGAGCGTCTTGGGCTCGCCACTGCTACCACGGGGTATTAGTTTTCGGCCCGAACGTATCCGATGTCTTCGCAGCGGTCGTCGGACCACTCGACGAAAACGCGGAGTAAAAGCGGGTTCAATAACTGGTAACAGAAGACCCCGGTACGAATACCGGGGTCTACCTGCACTGTTGGAGCCGCCTAAGAGAATCGAACTCTTGACCTATTCATTACGAGTGAATCGCTCTACCGACTGAGCTAAGGCGGCG
>JAHEMW010000064.1 GCA_024643505.1 Demequinaceae bacterium | reverse complement strand
ACGGGTGTCACGACGGCCGCTGTGCCACACGCGAACACCTCCGTGATGTCGCCTGACGCGATCCCGACGCGCACCTCGTCGAGCGTAATGTCGCGTTCAACGACCTTCTGGCCGGCCGCCTCCAGGAGCGAGATCACCGAGAAGCGGGTGATGCCCTCGAGGATGTTGCCGTTAATGACCGGCGTCTCAACGGTGCCATCTCGGCGCACGAGGAAGACGTTCATGCCGCCAAGCTCCTCGAGCAGCGACTCGGTCTTGGCATCCAAGTACAGCACCTGCTGGAAACCGCGCTTGTACGCCTCGATCTGCGGCATGAGCGACGCCGCGTAGTTGCCGCCGAACTTGGCGGAACCTGTGCCACCGGGACCGGCGCGGTGGTACGACTTCTCGATCCAGATCGCGACCGGCTTGACGCCACTCGCGAAGTAAGGCCCGACCGGCGACGCGATGAGCAGGTAATCCACGTACTCCGAGGGGCGCACGCCGAGGAACGGCTCCGACGCGATCATGAAGGGGCGCAGGTACAGCGAGCTCTCCTCCACGCTGGGCACCCACGACTCGTCAACGCGGATGAGCGCTTCGAGAGAACCGACGAAGTCCTCGACCGGGAACTCCGGCAGCGCAAGACGCCTGGCAGAACGGTTGAAGCGCGCAGCGTTGGCTTCCGGGCGGAACAGCCACACTGACCCGTCAGCGTGCCGATACGCCTTGAGGCCCTCAAACACCTCTTGCCCGTAGTGCAGCACCGCGGCGGCGGGGTCGAGTTGGAGCGGACCATAGGCCTCGACCCGGCGCTCGTCCCAGCCATCTTCGCGACGCCATACCGCGCGCGCCATGTGATCCGTGAACTGCACGCCGAACGCGAGGTTGTGGAGAGCGTGGTCGCGCTGTTCGCGGGTCGCGGGAGACGCGTTCGGAACGACCGCGAAGGCCTCAGCATTCGACGGCGCGGCCGACGACGGAGCATCCATGAGTGAGTCCTTTCCCGATCTTGGGTTCGAATCTAGCCCCTGATGCGGGCCGCGATCGCATCACCGATGGCGGAGGTGGAGCGGGCCTCGCCCCCCTTGGCGGCGGCATCCGCAGCGACCGCATTCTCGACGCGTGACGCAAGTTCTGCGTAGCCGAGGAAGTCGAGCATCATGCCCACCGACAACACGGTCGCCGACGGATCCGCGATCCCCTTGCCGGCGATGTCGGGCGCCGAGCCGTGGACGGGCTCGAACATGGACGGGCCGGTGCGATCGGGGTTCACGTTGCCCGACGCTGCGAGCCCGATGCCGCCAGAGACTGCGGCGGCCTGGTCCGTGAGGATGTCACCGAACAGGTTGTCGGTCACGATGACATCAAACTTCGACGGGTTCGTCGTCATGACGATGGTCGCCGCGTCAATGTGTAGGTAGTCCCAGCTGACATCTGGGAACTCGGCAGCGACGTCTTCGACTGCACGACGCCACAAGTGCCCGGCGTGAACGAGGACGTTGTGCTTGTGCACCAGCGTCACGTGTTTGCGCTCACGCCCGGCGGCGACGGAGAAGGCATAGCGGACCACGCGCTCGACGCCGAAGCGGGTGTTGACGGACACCTCGGTCGCGATCTCGTGCGGGGTGCCGACGCGCAATGCGCCGCCGTTGCCCACATACGGCCCTTCGGTGCCTTCACGCACGACGATGAAGTCGATCTCCCCGGGGTCGCGCAGCGGCGAAACCTCGCCAGGGTAGAGCCGTGATGGACGCAGGTTGACGTATTGGTCGAGCGCAAAGCGCAACTTGAGCAACAGCCCACGTTCGAGCACGCCCGACGGCACCGTCGGGTCGCCGATGGCGCCAAGCAGGACGACGTCATGGCTACGGATAGCCTCAAGGTCGGCGTCGGTCAGGGTCTCCCCCGTCGCGTGCCAACGCTGTGCACCCAGGTCAAACTCCGTGGTCTCGAACGCGATGTCCGTACCCTCGGTCGCTGCCGCGAGGCACTTGAGCCCCTCCGCAACGACCTCGGTACCGATGCCATCGCCCGCGACCACCGCGAGGCGATAGGTCGTCATCGCGCCGCGGAACCGTCGACGTAGTCGGAGTCCTGAGCTGCCGCCGACCATGCGAACAACTTGCGCAGCTCCTGGCCCGTCTTCTCGATCGGGTGGTTCTGCTCCTGGTCGCGCAGTGCTGTGAACTCGACCGCACCGTTGTCCTGGTCGGCGATGAAGCGTGCCGCGAATGCCCCTGACTGGATGTCCGCGAGGACCTCCTGCATGTGCGTCTTCACCTCGGGCGTGATGATGCGCGGGCCGGAAACGTAGTCGCCGTACTCGGCGGTGTCAGAGATTGACCAACGCTGCTTGCTGATGCCGCCTTCCCACATGAGGTCGACGATCAACTTGAGCTCGTGCAGCACCTCGAAGTAGGCGATCTCGGGCTGGTAGCCGGCCTCGGTCAGCACTTCGAAGCCGTACTGCACGAGGTGGGACGTGCCGCCGCACAGCACCGCCTGCTCGCCGAACAGGTCGGTCTCAGTCTCTTCAGTGAAGGTGGTCTTGATGACACCGGCGCGAGTGCCGCCGATGCCCTTCGCATACGACTTCGCGATGTCCCAGGCCTGGCCGGACTCGTCGCGCTCGACGGCGATGATGTCCGGGATGCCGCGGCCGGCGACGAACTCGCGGCGCACCGTGTGGCCCGGGGCCTTTGGCGCAATGAGGATGACATCGACGCCCTCGGGGGTCTCGATGTAACCAAAGCGGATGTTGAAGCCGTGGGCGAAGGCGAGCACCTTTCCGGGCGCGAGGTGCGGCTTGATCTCGTCGTTGTAGATGCCGCGCTGGTGCTGGTCGGGAGCGAGGATCATGATGACGTCGGCCCATTCTGACGCGTCGGCCACCGACATGACGGTGAAACCGTCGTTCTCAGCCTTCTCGGTCGAGCGCGAGCCCTCGCGCAACGCGACGCGAACCTCAACGCCCGAGTCACGCAGGTTCTGAGCGTGCGCGTGGCCCTGCGAGCCATAGCCGACGACGGCAACCTTCTTGCCCTGGATGATCGACAGGTCAGCGTCCTGGTCGTAGAACAGCTCAGCCATGAGGGTGGTCTTCTCTCTGTGTGATGTGTCAGTAGTGACGGGTCAGGCGCTCACGCGGTCAAGCGCGCGCTCGGTGATGGATCGGGCTCCGCGGCCAATAGCGACGTTGCCAGATTGAACGATTTCTCGCACGTCGTGGGGCGCGAGGGCGGCCAGCAGCGCGTCGAGCTTTTCTGGAGCGCCGACGGCCTCGATGACGAGAGAGTCGGTCGCCACGTCGACGACGTGCGCACGGAAGAGCTCAACGATCTGCAGGATTTCCGCCCGCTGGCGCGCGTCGACGCGGACCTTGACGAGCAGAAGTTCCCGTTGAACCGAACGCTCGCGGTCGAGTTCGACGATCTTCAGCACGTGGACGAGCTTGTTGAGCTGCTTGGTCACCTGCTCGAGCGGCAGACCTTCGACGTCAACGACGACCGTGATGCGAGAGATCTCCGGGTGCTCGGTGGGGCCCACCGCGAGCGAGTGGATGTTGAAGGCGCGCCGCGAGAACAGCCCCGCGATGCGCGCGAGCACACCCGGCTTGTTCTCGACGAGTACTGAAAGTACGTGCTTGGACATTGCCTACTCCTCGCGGTCCCACTGCGGCGCGATGCCGCGGGCGTATTGGATGGAATCATTCGACGTTCCTGCGGCGACCATCGGCCACACCATGGCGTCCTTCGACACGGTGAAGTCGACGACGACCGGCTGGTCGTCGATCTCCTGCGCGCGCTTGATCGTGGCGTCGACGTCGGCGTCGGACTCGCAGCGCAAGCCCACACATCCCATCGACTCTGCGAGCTTCACGAAGTCCGGAATGCGCTTGGTGCCGTGACCGGTGTGGAGGTCGGTGTTCGAGTAACGCTCGTTGTAGAACAGCGTCTGCCACTGGCGCACCATGCCAAGTGAACTGTTGTTGATGATCGCCACTTTGATCGGAATGTCGTTGATGGCACAGGTGACAAGTTCCTGGTTGGTCATCTGGAAGCACCCATCACCGTCGATCGCCCAGACCGTGCGGTCGGGCATGCCGACCTTCGCCCCCATGGCAGCGGGAACGGAGAAGCCCATCGTGCCGAGCCCGCCAGAGTTGATCCATGTGTTCGGGTGTTCGTAGCGGATGAACTGGCTTGCCCACATCTGGTGCTGGCCGACGCCGGAGGTAAAGATCGTGTCGTCGGGAGCGAGCGCGCCGATGCGGCTGATGACGTACTGCGGGCTCGACAGGCCGTCGATGGTCGGCGCGTAGCCGAGGGCATACGTGGTGCGGAACTCGTCAAGCTGCTGCCACCACGCCTCAAGATCCGGTTTGCCGTGCTTGAGGTGCTCCTGGGCGAGGGCCGGGACGAGTTCTGCAAACACGTCCTTGAGGTCGCCGACGATCGGCACGTCCGCATGCCGGTTCTTGCCGATCTCCGCGGGATCGATGTCCGCGTGGATGATGGTCGCGTTCTGCGCAAAGCTGTCGAGTTTGCCGGTCACGCGGTCATCGAAGCGCGCTCCAAGAGCCACGACGAGGTCCGCCTTCTGGAGGCTCGCGACCGCCGCCACGGTGCCGTGCATGCCGGGCATGCCAAGGTGCTGCGGGTGGCTGTCGGGCAGCGCTCCCCGCGCCATGAGCGTCGTCACCACGGCGGCACCAGAGAGATCGGCGAGCTTCCTCAGGCCCTCTGACGCGCCAGCGCGGATGACACCGCCGCCCACGTAGAGCACCGGGCGTCGCGACGTCGCGAGCAGGCGAGCGGCCTCTTGGATGGACTTTGCGTGCGGCTTCACGCCGGCGTTGAAACCGGGAAGCTCCACCTTCGTGGGCCATTTGAACACCGTCGGCGACTGCAGCGCGCTCTTGGCGACGTCGACAAGCACCGGCCCCGGGCGGCCGTGGGTGGCGATATAGAACGCCTCAGCGACAGCCCGTGGGATGTCGTCTGGGTTCGTCACGAGCATGTTGTGCTTCGTGATCGGCGTGGTGATGCCGACGATGTCGGCCTCTTGGAAGGCATCCGTACCGATCATCGACGCCCCGACCTGACCCGTGATCGCGACCATCGGGATGGAGTCCATATTCGCGTCGGCAATCGGGGTGACGAGGTTGGTGGCGCCGGGTCCCGAGGTCGCAATGCACACGCCCGGTCGGCCAGTCGCGTGGGCGTAGCCCTGGGCGGCGTGGCCCGCACCCTGTTCGTGGCGCACGAGGATGTGGCGCAACTTTGTTGAGTCCATCAGCGGGTCGTACGCGGGAAGGATCGCGCCACCCGGAAGGCCGAAGATGTCCGTCGCGCCTGCGTGTTCGAGCGCGCGGATGAGCGACTGGGCGCCCGTCATGGTCTCGCCGTCCGACGCCGGAGACGTCGTGGTTGCGGGACGAGCACCGCCGGCGGTCAGCGTGACCGGAGGTGCTGCCGACTTCGGCGTGTGAACCTGTGCCATCGTCTCTCCTTGAGGTCATGAGGCGTCCCACGTCGCCGCCTCGCATGGAAAACCCCTCGTTGCCGTGAGTGGCTCGGAGGGGGCGCGCGCGGACTGTGCCTGACTCGGGACTAGAAGTCCGCGCGCCCGGTAACTACGACGTGGAATGCCTGCACACGTGCGACTGTACGCGCGGCACGGGCGTGTGTCACGTCGCTACACCGTTAATCTCACAATACGGTTCACCGTCTCACATATTGAGATGCGTGCCGCGATGTCTCGTCGAGGAATCAGCCTCCTCGACCGCGCGACCGCCTACCCGACGACCGCGCCGGTGGACGCGGAGCCGACCAGCTTGCGGTACTTCGCAAGCACACCGCGCGTGTACTTGGGCGCCGGCGGCTCGAAGCCGACGGCGCGCGCGCTCAGTTCGGCCGGTTCCACATGGAGGTCGAGCGTCTTGTTTTCGACGTCGAGGGTGATGATGTCGCCGTCGTTGATGAACGCGATCGGTCCGGCGTCGACCGCCTCGGGAGCGATGTGGCCCACGCACAGGCCCGTAGTCCCTCCCGAGAATCGCCCGTCGGTAATGAGCAGCACGTCCTTGCCCAGCCCGGCGCCCTTGATCGCGGCAGTGATCGCGAGCATCTCGCGCATGCCCGGACCGCCCTTGGGGCCCTCGTACCGGATGACGACCACGTCGCCAGCCTGAATGGTGCCGTCCTCGAGCGCATCGAGCGCCTTGCGCTCGCCGTCGAACACCCGCGCGGTGCCCTGGAAGACGTCGGTATCGAATCCGGCGGACTTCACGACGGCGCCTTCGGGCGCGAGGGTGCCGTGCAGGATGGTGATGCCGCCCGACTTGTGGATCGGGTTGTTGAGGGCGCGCACGACACGCCCGTCGATCGCCGCAGGCTTGAGGTCCTCCATGTTCTCGGCGAGCGTTTTGCCCGTCACGGTCATCACGTCGCCGTTCATGAGGCCGGCGTCGAGCAGCGTCTTCATGACGGCCGGCACGCCGCCGACGCGGTCGACGTCGTTCATGACGAACTGGCCGAACGGCTTGAGGTCGCCCAGGTGCGGCACCTTGTCGGCGATGCGGGAGAAGTCATCGAGCGTGAGGTCCACGTCCGCTTCGTGCGCGATCGCGAGGAGGTGGAGGACCGCGTTGGTCGAGCCGCCGAACGCCATCACGACCGCGATGGCGTTCTCGAATGCTCCCTTGGTCATGATGTCGCGCGCCGTGATGCCCTGGCGCAGCATGTTGACGACGGCCTCGCCGGACTTGTGCGCATACATGTCACGGCGTCGGTCCGCACTCGGCGGCGAAGCCGAACCGGGAAGCGACATTCCGAGTGCCTCGCCGACCGACGCCATCGTGTTGGCCGTGAACATGCCGCCGCACGCGCCCTCGCCCGGGCAGATTGCCTTCTCGATGCGCGTGACGTCTTCCTGTGACATGAGCCCGCGCGCGCACGCGCCGACCGCCTCGAAGGCATCGATGATCGTCACGTCCTTTGACGTGCCGTCGGTGAGGGTGACGTGGCCTGGCATGATCGAGCCCGCGTAAAGGAACACCGACGCCAGGTCGAGGCGCGCCGCCGCCATCAGCATTCCGGGCAGCGACTTGTCGCAGCCGGCCAGCAGGACCGAGCCGTCCAGGCGCTCCGCGCTCATCACCGTCTCGACCGAGTCGGCAATCAGGTCACGCGAGACGAGCGAGAAGTGCATGCCCTCGTGGCCCATGGAGATGCCGTCACTCACCGAGATCGTGCCGAACTCGAGCGGATAACCACCGCCGGCGTGGACGCCTTCCTTCGATGCCTGCGCGAGGCGCTGAAGGGAGAGGTTGCACGGCGTGATCTCGTTCCACGAACTCGCGATGCCGATCTGAGGCTTCGCAAAGTCGTCGTCGCCCAGCCCGACGGCGCGAAGCATGCCGCGCGAAGCGGTGGCCTCCAGCCCATCCGTGACCTGACGTGAACGTGGCTTGATGTCCGGAGTCGTCATGGGCACGAGTCTATGACGATGCGCCGTGGCGGAGGGCGGCGTCGCGAGCGCCCGCAGAATCGCCTCGTCTCGCGGGAATAGTTGACGCGTCATCAAAGTTACGGTGAATGTCGACGACGAGGTCGGCTCCCATCTTTCGCTTCCCAAGGAGACCTCATGGTTCGCATCGGCTACATCGTCGGATCGCTCTCAAGCCGATCCATCAACCGCGTCGTCGCACACGCGATCACGCGCCTCGCACCGCCTGGAGTTGAGTTCGTCGAACTCGAGTATTCGCAGCTCCCCGTCTACACGCCCGACGCTGACTCCGACTACCCGGCCGTCGCGCGCCAGTGGAAGGCGGACCTCGCGTCGGTGGACGGGGTCATCATCGTCACGGCGGAATACTTGCGCTCCATCCCCGGCGCGCTCAAGAACGCGCTTGATTGGTCATCCCGCCCGTGGGGCACTAACTCGTTCGACGGCAAGCCCGTCGCGATCGCAGGCGTCTCCCCAGGCTCGATCGGCACGGCCGCCGCGCAGCAACATCTGCGGGCGATCCTGGGCCACATGAACGCGCCGACGCTCGGGCAGCCCGAGGTCTTCCTCCGCTTCAACGCCACCGACTTTGGCCCCGACGGCAGGGTCGCGAATCCCGCTACCGAGAAGCTCCTGAGCCGCTTCGCCGAGGCTGCCGTCGCGCACGTGCGGCTCCACACCCCGGTCACGGTTGACGCCTAACGCCCGAGCGCGTCGGGGTAGCGTGCTCGCATGACGACGCTGTGGTGGGTTCGGCGCGACCTGCGCCTCGCCGACAATCCGGCGCTGCTCGAGGCGCAAGCGGACGGGCCCGCGGCCGCCGTGTTCGCGTGGACGCCCGCCATTCACTTCTGGTCTGGCCGACGCCGCGCGTACCTGGCGCGCGCGCTGTGGAGCCTGCGCAGCGACAGTAACGACTCGCTGGGCGTCCGGCGCGGGACTGCTGCGGACGTCGTCACCGCGGCTGCGCGCGAGCACGGCTCGCCGGTCGTGTGGGCCTGCCGCGAGTACTCACCGTCGGGAATCGCCGAGCAAGAATCGGTGGCGGCAGCGCTCGCAGCGGACGGACGCGAACTGCGGTTCTCCGGCTCGCCGTACGCCGTCGCGCCCGGGCGTGTGCGCAAACCCGACGGCACCGAGTACCAGGTATTCACGCCGTTCTCGCGGGCGTGGCGTGCACACGGCTGGCGACCGCCAGCCGCAACTGCGGACGCCGACCGATTCGTTTCGACACCGTCGGACGTCGACCTTGACCAGCGCGCAGCGCACGGGGACTCAGAGGACCCGCTCGGCTTCGATCCTGAATTCCGCGAGCGCCGGTGGCTCGAGCGCCTTGACCACTTCATCGACGTCAGCCTCGACAATTACCGCGACGAGCGCGACCGTCCCGACCTCGCCACCACGTCGGGCTTGTCCATTCCGCTCGCGTTCGGACAGATACACCCGCGCACGATGCTTGCGCGAACCGGGAGGGATCAGCACCCGTCGGCCCGCACCTACGAATCGGAACTGGCGTGGCGCGAGTTCCACGCGGATGTCCTGTTCCACCACCCGCGCGCGATGAGGCAGTCGCTTCGCCGCGTCATCCTCGACGACGACTGGGCGTCGGGACCCGCGGCCGACGCCCACTTCATCGCTTGGCGCGAGGGACGCACCGGCTACCCCATTGTGGACGCGGGCATGCGTGAGTTGAAGGCGACCGGAGTCATGCACAACCGGGTGCGTCTGGTGGTTGCGAGCTTCTTGATCAAGGACCTGCACCTGCCGTGGCAACGCGGCGCGGACTACTTCCGGCGCGCGC
>JAHEMW010000063.1 GCA_024643505.1 Demequinaceae bacterium | reverse complement strand
CGTACCGGGTTGCGTCAACGGTCAGCACGCAGTCGTCGACGCTGCCCTCGCCCGGAGACAGCCATGGATGAAATCCAATGCCGTACGGCGCATCGGCGTCGCCCACGTTTTTCGTGATGACCGTGACCGCGAGGCCGCGCTCGCCGAGCGCATATGCGGCGGTCGACGACAGCCGAAACGGGTACCCCGGCGACGGCTCAAGCAGGCACGTCAGGGTCACGGCGGATTCCGAGCGCTGCACCACGTCCCATCTCACCTCAAGCACGAGCCCGTGCAGTGCCGTGTTGCGTGCCGGCTCGGTGATCGGAACCTGATAATCGACGCCGTCCCACGTGTACTGGCCGTCGCGAAGGCGATTGGGCCACGGCAACAGCACGGCTCCGTGGAACGCCGGCGGCTCCTCGTCGGCAGGGAACGCCACGATGACGTCGCGATCTCCAACGCGGTACTGACGCACGGCAGCACCGACTTCGGTGATGACGGCCACCTGATCGCCGAACCGAAGCTCGTGCTGCTCACCCGTCGGAAACGTCACGCGCGCCTCAAGACGCGAATCTGCTCCGCAGGGATGTCCTCAAGCCGCACGGGCCCCTCGTCGGCAGCCGGCAGGCCAACCGCCCACGCCCCGCCCGCCGTGCACACCTCGATCACCGGACCGTCGATGACCACGGTGACCGGGCCATCCGCGCCGGGCACCACGAGGTCCTGCTTTCCGCACACGATGCGCAACCCGCCCACATCTCCGAGCAGTTGCACGCTCGCACCTGGCACCTCGATGGCCGCCTCAACCGGGAACTGCGGCAGTTCGATGAGGTACGCCTCGGCAGAGGTTGCGTGCTCGACCTCGTGATGAGGGAGCGCGCGAGCGTAGGCATCCAGGTCAGGGTGCGGCTCACATTGCAGCACGTCCCCGACGAGCCGGAGCCGATGGGGCAGGCTGAGCGCCCCCGCCCAGCCAGCGTCGGCGTCGCCCACTCCCCGTACCCAGTAAATGAGTCCGGGCTCGCCATCCCGATCGCGAAAGAACGACGCGGCGTAGTAGCCGTCGCCGTAGGTGAGACGCCCCCAGGCGCGGGCCGTGAATCGGCCGTCCACGAGTGCACCGACGCCGTAGGCGACGCTGTGGAGTGAATCGTTATCCCACACGGAGGTGATGAGCACGTGAGAGCCGTCGATCTCGACGATTTGCGGACACTCCCACATGGAGCCCGTCCACGCGCCGTCCGTCTCGGTTGACGGGCGCGAGGCGGCAACACCGTCGTACTCCCAGTCGCGAAGGTTATCCGACACGAAAGTCGGCGCCGCGGCCACACCACCAACGAGTCCGGCGCCGACGAGCATGCGCCAGCGCTCGCCATCGCGGAACACGAACGGGTCTCGGTACGCGATGAAGTCGAGGTCCGTCGGCGTCTCAAGTCGCGCGCCCTTGGTCCAGGAGGTCCAGTCCTCCGACTCGGGGTGGGCAAGGCGCACGGCGCCAATGCTGGGGTCGTGTCGCGTGACCGACGTGTAGAACAACGTCGCATCCCCCGTCGGGTCGACGGCAATCGATCCCGACCACGCCCCACCGTCTCCGTCGCCTGGCGCCACAGCCACTGCGCGTTCCTCCCACGTGAGGAGGTCGGCGCCCACGGCGTGTCCCCAATGACAGCCAACGTCCCACACGGGTTGGCCCGGCACGTACTGATAGAACAGGTGATATTCGCCACCGTGAAAGGTGAGACCAAGCGGGTCGTTGATCCAGCCCGACGCTGCCGTGTAGTGAAATTCGGGGCGGCGTGG
The DNA here is from genome assembly GCA_024643505.1 of Demequinaceae bacterium. Lineage (GTDB taxonomy): Bacteria > Actinomycetota > Actinomycetes > Actinomycetales > Demequinaceae > Demequina. The sequence continues at coordinate 7,533 of JAHEMW010000063.1, read as the reverse complement.
AAGGGCGGTCATCGGCATTCTTTTCGCATCGGAGCCGGCGCCTGCGCCGAGTGAGCGCGGTGCCGGGCTGGGCAGTGGCGGATTCCTCTAGCGTCGCACGGCATGAGCGTGGTCGCACGCCGGGCGGCGCGGGCGTCCGTCCTGACGGCGCGGGCGCGCGTCACGAGGGCGCGGGCGTGCGGCGCTCGACACCGGCCGCGATGAGTTGCCCCCACAGCGCCGCGGCCGTCGGGCGCCCTTCTTTGGCCAGACGTTCGAGCGAGTCGAACGTGTCGTCGAGCAAGAACCACGTGAGGAACTTCAGGCCAAGCGTCGTCTGCACGTCCCCAAGTTCACCGTCATAGGTACGCGTCAGTGCCGCCGCAAGAGTCGCATCCGCCTCCTCGTCGGCTCCCATCCGCGCCAACACGTCCGCAGTGACGATCGGGTAAAGAGGGTTGCCGGGATCCGCCGCACCGGCGCGCTTGACGAGCTCGAGCGACGTCTCCAGTGGAATCCGTCCCGCGGATTGCACGTAAGCGGAGAAGTAGGCTCCGGCCGCGCCAAGGTGCCCCCACGGCGCCGACGGCACTCGCGCGAGCGTCGTCGCGACCTCATCCTCGATCGACAGGTAGGCGTCGGTGCCGGACACGGGCGCGCCGCTCAGCTGAGAAGCCAGGGCCGCAAACACGCTTTCGCGCGCCACGATGCGCTCCGCGCGGGACATGAGCACGATCTCGGCAATCGCCTGCTGTGCCGGAGCGAACGCCCCGGGGAGCAGATCAACCGCGAGCGTGACGCCCGGCACCCGACCGATAGTCCGCAGAAAGTCCTCCCCCTGGCCGAACACGACGACCTGTGCGCCAGCGCCCGTAGCCACTTCGCACACGCGTTCGGCGACGACGTAGGGAATCGCCTTGGCGGTGTGGACGAATTGGCGTCGGTAACGGCCATAGATCAGGTCGCCCGCCCTCACGTGAAGTGCGACGGCATGCTCAGGAAGCGACGCGCGGTCGGCGGCATCGATGGCGGCACGCCACGAGGGTGAGAAGCCGATCGTGTCGAAATCCGGGCGGCTCGGGGTCACAAACTGGGGCTCCACGTACAGCCGAGACAGCGGTACCCACGGAACGATGACGGCATCACGCTCGGCGAGAGCGGCCTCGACCGCGGGAAGGTTTCGTTCAATGTCGCGGATCCGCACCGCGCCTTTCACGTGTTTGGAGTCAACAACGTGTTCGGCGCGCCACTCATCGTCAAACACCTCCGACGCCGGTGGCACCGCCTGGCCGAACTCGAGGTTGGGATCGGGCGGCCACACCACCCGCATGCGACTCCCGGTCACGCGCGCCAAGCGAACCGCGTTGACAATGGCGGAGATCCGACCGCCCAGCCCGTCATTGCGATCCGCATACACGACCGGGGCGTCCCGCACGGGTGCGTCGCGCTCGCCACGCCTGCCGAACAATCTGCGTCCTCGCACCCCGCCATCGTAGCGAGGCCCGCTCACTCGCTCACCGCCTTGACTGCCCCTCGCGGCCCGTGTCAGTATCCGATGTATCGGCGTCGTCGCGCGCAGGCAACCTTGGAGGCACCTCCGTGAGGGCTATCGCTCGTTTCGCCACCCATCGACCCGTTGTCGTACTTCTGGGCTGGATCGCAATCGTCGTGGGGATCCAGGCCTGGAACGCCGCGGCAGGCCCCGACCTTCGGGACGAGTTTGCGCTCGAGGGCACCGACAGTCAGGCGGCGTACGACCTCCTTCAGGAGCGCTTCCCCGCCGAGGGCGGGACTATCGACACCGTCGTGTGGTCGCCCTCGAGCGGCTCCGTGACGGATGAGGCGGTCGTGTCGGCGGTGAGTGAGGTACTTGACTCATTGGCTCAGATCGATCACGTCACCATGGTCGTCAGCCCGTACGACCCTGCCTCCGTCGGCCAGATCTCCCAGTCAGGCACCGTCGCTTTTGCGCGGGTCCAATACGACGAGACGGCATACAACCTGCCCATCTCAACGCTGGAAGAGGTCGCGGCGACGGTAGCGGAGGCGGACGGCACCGACGTCGGCGGAGCCACGCTGACGATCGCGCATGGCGGGTTCGGCGCACAGCGCCTGTCGGACCCAGAAGTTGGAGCCGGCGAGCTCGTCGGACTCGCGATCGCAGCCGTCATCTTGTTCTTCGCGTTCGGCTCCCTCATCGCCGCGACCGTGCCGCTGATCAGCGCCATCGTCGCGCTCGGAGCCACGCTCGGAACCATCGGACTCATCTCGAACCTGGGGCCGATGGCGACGACGTCGCCCATGCTCGCGGTGCTACTCGGACTCGGAATCGGTATCGACTACGCGCTATTCATCGTCAACCGCCATCGGCTCGGCCTCAAGGCGGGCCGCGACGTGCGGGAGTCGGTCATTGCCGCAACCACCACATCGGGCCGCGCCGTCGTGTTCGCCGGCACGACAGTCTTCATCGCGCTGTCCGGGATGTACGTGCCCGGGATTCAGTTCCTGTCGAACCTCGCTACCGCCGCCGCGATCACGGTGGTGTTCGCCGTCGCCGCGTCAGTGTCGCTCGTGCCCGCTCTGCTCACTCTGTATGGAACCCGCGTCCTCGGCCGCCACGACCGGGCACGGCTCGCCGCGGGCGTCGGCCTTGACTCGGTCCCGACGCCGGGCCGGGCATCGCGCTTCGTCGAGCGGCATCCGCTGTCAACCTCGGTCGCCGCCGTCGCCGTCCTTGGAGTGATCGCGATCCCCATGTTCGGCTTGCGCCTTGGCAACGCGGACGCCGGGAACGACCCCGATGGTTCGCCGACGCGCGTCGCATATGACCTGATCGCCGAGGGATTCGGCGCCGGCTCCAACGGGCCCCTCGTCATCGTCGTGGACCTCGAGGACAACGCTCCCTACGATCCGGCGGCGCCCCCAGCGGCGCTCGCCGGTCTTGTGAGTGACCTGCAGGACGACCCCGCAGTCGCTGCCGTGCTTCCGCCACAGGTCAACCCCGCAGGAGACACGCTCACCATTCAGGTGATCCCCGTCGGGAGTCCTCAGGACGCCGGAACCCAGGACCTCGTCCATCGCGTTCGGGACGAGTACGCGCCTGCGGCAGAGGGACTCACGATCCACGTCGGCGGGTCAGTGGCGTCGAACATCGACTTCACTGAGGCCATCTCGAGCTCCCTGCCGCTGTTCTTCACGATGGTTGTCGGATTCTCCGTCCTCGTCCTGGTCGTGGCGTTCCGGTCGCTGGTGCTGCCGATCGTCGGCGCGTTGCTGAATATCCTGTCCGCGGCCGCGGCGTTCGGCGTCGTCGTCGCGGTCTTCCAGTGGGGCTGGGGTCACCAACTCATCGGGATCGGACCGGGTGGTCCCATCGAACCCTTCGCGCCCGTGATCCTCTTTGCCCTGCTATTCGGCCTGTCGATGGACTACCAGGTGTTCCTTGTCAGTCGCATTGCGGAACTGTGGCACGCCACGGGCGACAACGCGCTCGCGGTACGGCGCGGCCTCGCCGAGGTGTCGCGGGTCATCATGGCCGCCGCGTCGATCATGGTGGTCGTGTTCGGGTCGTTCGTGACTTCCGATTCGAGGATCCTCAAGCTCATGGGTCTCGGCCTCGCAAGCGCGGTGTTCCTCGACGCGTTCGTCATTCGCGTCATCCTGATGCCGTCCGTCATGCGCGTCCTCGGGCGTTGGAACTGGTGGATTCCTCGCTGGTTGGATCGGATACTCCCGCACGTCGATATCGACGGAGACGACCACGCCTCCCGCGAGGACCGCGCCCTGTTCGACGCCACGTCGGGCCGCACCTAGGCGCACGCGCGCCACTATGGAGCGATGCGAAACCTGACGGTCGTCCCGGGTCGTGCCTGCGCCGCGGCGGCGATCCCCGGCGCATCGATCACGCCGATCACCGGGTAGCCGCCCGTCGTCGGGTGATCGTTCAAGAACACCACCGGCTGCCCATCCGGCGGCACCTGCACCGCGCCAAGCACGATTCCCTCGCTCGCAAGTTCGTCGGCGCGACCGTGCGCGAGCGCCGGGCCCGCGAGCCGGATTCCCACGCGATTCGACCGGTCAGCGACCGTGAATGTAGTGCCCGCCATGCGCGCGACCGCGTCGGCCGTGAGCCACCCGTGACGCGGACCAAGCGTGATGCTCAGTTCGATCTCACCCGGGTAATGAGCCGGCGCGGCGGGACGCCCGAACCGCGTCGGAGGCAGGTCGAGCGAGTCAACGACGTCAACGAGGTCGCCATCGGCGAGCGGGCGAGGCCCGAGGCCCGAGAGGAGATCCGCCGCGCGACTCCCGAGCGCCAGGGGGCCGTCGATTCCGCCCCTCACCGCAACGTATGTGCGCACACCCGAGGTCGCGGGGCCGACGTGCAGGAATTGTCCGACGCCGAGTCGCACCGGGGCGCCCCACGGCGCCGCCACTGACCCGACATGGACCTCGCACGGCGCGCCCGTAATCGCAACGGTGATCCGTGCGCGGGCGCGAAGGACACACCCGAGCGCCGTCACTTCCAGCGTCGCCGATGACGCTGGGTTACCCACCAGTCCATTCGCGAGGCGATGCGCCGAGCCATCCAGCGCGCCGGAGCGAGGCACGCCCAAGTGCGCGTGGCCCGGCCGACCAAGATCTTGGATGGTTGTCAGCACGCCAGAGGCCACGACCTCGATCTCGCCGGTCACGCCGCGTGCTCCGCGACAAACGTCACCCGCACGCCGGGCTCGAGCAGCGCGGCTGGCTCTCGCGCCACGTCCCACAGCACCACGTCAACGGCGGTGCCGATGATCTGCCAGCCGCCCGGAGAGCTGCGAGGGTAGATGCCTGCGTAGTCGCCCGCCAGCGCGACCGAGCCTGCGGGCACGTATGGGCGCGGCGTGAGGCGGCGTGGAACGGACCGCCCCAGGCCAGCGAGGTAGGCGAAGCCAGGCGAGAACCCGCAAAAAGCCACGGTGAGGTCGGCACTGCAGACGATCTTGGCGACCTCGGAAGCGTCGACCCCCCAAGCCTGCGCGACGTCGGGAAGGTCAGGGCCATCGAAGCGGACCGGGACGAGCACGCTGCGGCCCGCGGCGAAAGGGGACGTCGGGACCGGCCACGACGGTACAGCGGCGACAAGCGCGTCACGCTCGCGCTCGTCGACGCCGTCGATAAGCACCGTGACGGCCGCGGGGACCACGTCGACAGCTGCGAACTCCCCCGCCGCACGACGGCGCAACACCTCGGCGTAGAGCGCGCGGGTGGCGTCCGCGTCTGGCAACTCGACCAACAGCGCATCGCTGCCAACGCGGTGCACGACCGGTCTCGTCATCGCGACGTCCGTGGTGCGTCGGGGAGCGAGGAGAACGCGCTGACGCGCACCTCGGCGCGCTCGAGTGCGGCGCGCACGATCACCGCGAGCTCTGCCGCGCCAGGAGTGTCGGAGTGAAGGCACAGCGAACGCGCGACGACCGTGATCGCCGCGCCCGAGATGTCGTCGAAGGGCAATCCCCGAGCGATCGCGACCGACCGCGCGACGACGACGGCAGCATCCGTGATGACCGCGCCGGCCTCGCCCCGCGCGACGAGTGTTCCGCGAGGCGTGTAGGCGCGGTCGGCGAATGCCTCCGTCACGATGGGCAAGCCCTTCACTGCCGCGCTGGCATGCAGCGCGGAGCCCGGCAGGCACAGCAGCGGCAGCGCACCTTCCCCCGCGTCTGTTGCGCCGGCGACCACTGCGTCGGCCTGCGCGCGATCCGAGACGACGCGGTTGTACAAGGCGCCGTGCGGCTTGACGTAGGAAACGCGCCCGCCCGCGGCGCGCGCCACGGCGTCGAGTTGCGCGATCTGGTGCGCGACGATCTCCGCGAGTTCGCCAAACGGCACGTCCATGGGGCGTCGACCGAATCCCTCGCGGTCGCGATACGACACCTGCGCGCCGATCGCGACGCCGCGCGCGACCGCGGTCTCGCATACGCGCCGCATGGTCGCGGCGTCCCCAGCGTGGAATCCGCACGCCACGTTCGCGCTCGTGACGACGCCGAGCAGGGCGTCGTCGAGCGCACGACCCCCCGGTCCGACCCCCTCCCCGAGGTCGGCATTGAGGTCGATCACGACGTCCGCGCTCACGCGTCCAACCTAGCGCTGTGCCAACCTGCGCCCGCGCCGATTACCCTGGCACCATGCGTCGGTTCATCTTCGTCATGCGAATCGTGATGATGGTGATCATCATCACCGCGCTAGTGGCGACGATGACCGACACGTCGGGGCTCGTCCCGGACAGCTACCTCGACCTCTTTACGTACTTCACGTTGCAGGCGAACGTCGCCTGCCTCGCCGTCTGGGGCGCGCTGTCCTGGTATGCGGTGCGGCGTGAGAACCCGCCGCGGTGGGTGGAGTATGGCCGCGCGTTCATTGCCGCCAACCTTGCGGTCGTTGCCCTCATCTACTGGGGATCGGTCTTCCCGCTCGGCACCGAGGACGGCGCTCAACTCGCGTGGGTGATGGCAATCTCACACGTCATCACGCCGCTCTACGTCGCAGCGGACCACGTGTTCGTCGGCACGCGGGAGCCGCTGCCGTGGCGTCACGTCTGGGTCGTTTCCGGGTACGCGACCGCGTGGGTGGGCACGGCCTTGGTGCGCGGCGCCCTCGGCGGCTGGGTGCCATACGAGTACCTCGAGGCAGATGACGGCTACGGCCCCGTGATCGCCGCAATAGCCCTGCACGGGGCCGCGCTGATGGCACTGTCGCTCGTCGCCATGAGGTGGCGCTCGGCCCGCCGAATCCCCGACCCTGCGTCGGCGCCGGCGGCGCCGCCGCTCAGCGAGAGCGGTCTCGGGGACCCGAGCCGGGTTCCCGCTCGTCAACTCCGCTCGAGTCCCTAGCCCCACGCGACCTCAAGCGACCTCGAGCGACCTCTCCACGCAAATTCGACTCGAAAGCTCGCTAATCGGACATTTCGCCGCGAATACCGGCGTGTCGCGACCCCCCTGGTGGAGGGGTCGCTCGATAGCCGCGTTAGTCGAGCGCGAGCAGGCAGATATCGACCGGACCCTGCGGACCGGAAGGGCCCCACGTTGGCTCCCGCGGGTAGCTCTCGTACCAGCACGACCAGTCCGACGAGTCCGCGAGGTGGAAGACGTCGAGGGCGATGCCCTCCCTCGCAGCCCACTCGATCGCAGCCTGGGTTGCCTCACCTGCTGCGGAATAGGGACCGTTGAAGTGCGCCACGACATACGTACCTGCCGGGAGTACATCCGCGACGTAGGGCGCCTCCACCACCACGCCCTCCGCGGTCTCCCATCCGACCTCGATTGTGAACGGCGAGTCGAACGATATCGCGCGATATCGGACGAGCGGCGGACCGGTCGGGTTGATGCCGCGCGAGCCAAGATACGTCTCAAGCTGGGCGAACGCGTCGGCGATGGCGGCCCCCATGGACACCATCGTGACGGCGACGGCAACCGCGCTGTACGTCACGGCCGGCCGCTTCTCGCTCGCGAACTCAGTCACGACAACTCCCGGACGCTAGATCAAAACTGCGCGCTTCACCTCAGCGACGCT
>JAHEMW010000062.1 GCA_024643505.1 Demequinaceae bacterium | reverse complement strand
CCGGTCAGCCGCGCTAGGTCGTGCGTGGTGACTTCGTACTCTCCAGCGGCGCATGCACGGTCAATGTCGGCCGTCATCTGCGCGATGGGAGGCTTAACGCCGGCGCTCACAAGCATGGCAACATGCTCAGCGGGCTCGACGTGACGCACGGCGATAGGGCGCCCCGCGATGCGCGCGAGGACGGCCCCCAACTCGTCCATCGTCCACGCGGTGTCGCCCGTGAGTTCGTAACGATTGCCAGCGTGGCCGTCTGTCGTGAGCACAGCTGCGGCGGCGTGAGCGAAGTCCGCTCGCGACGCCGACGCCGTGCGGCCATATCCGGCGCTCGTGATCAACTCGCCGGTGGCCATCGCGGGCGTCGCGCGCAGAAGGTAGTTCTCGGTGTAGAACCCATTGCGGAGCACGACGGCAGGAGCCTGAGTTTCCTCCAGATAGCGCTCGGTGACCGCGTGATCTGGAGCCACCGGGCTGAGTGTCGCTTCACGAGCCCTCAACACTGACGTGTACGCGAGAAACCCAACCCCCGCGAGCAATGCGGCGTCGATGGCGTTGGCGTGCTGTTCGACGCGCGCACCCGGAACCGAGCCCGAAATCACGAGCGCTGAGGTCACCCCATGAAGCGCCACACGCATTGACTCGATGTCTTTGTAGTCGCCGCGTCGCGCCACGACGCCGTGGGGCAGTGTCTGCGCCTTGGCGGGATTACGCGCGACGGCGACGATTCCGCTCGCGTCGACTCCCCGCGCAATCAGGGCATCGATCACGAGACGCCCCAGCTGACTTGTTGCTGCGGTGACGGCAATCACGGACGCTCCCTTGCGTTGATTACCGACGGCAACGGCAACCAGGCGTCCGGCATTCCCGCTAGATCGTCAGGCAGCTCGGACCGAGGGCCGCCTTGAGGTCGCCATAGAGAGCGGACGACCTCGCGACGCGGTACTCGTCGCCAAGGCGCATCGTCACCGGCGCTCCGGTGCCCGTGAGCACCATCCGCACCTCAACCGCGCCGGGGTGCGAACGCAGGATGCCTTTGACCTCTTCAACGAGCGGCGGCGTGACGCGCACGGCGGGAAGGGTGATCGCCACCGGAGACGAGTCGTGTTGCGACAGGTTCGGGATGCGCACCTCGATCGCCGAGAACTGCAGTCCACCATCGCCGCGCTCGCGCGCGCGCACCTTGACGGCAATGACGGCGTCGTCGACCAGGTCACGCGCATACGTCTCGTACGTCTTCGCGAAGAAGGACACTTCGGTCTCGCCCGTCATGTCCTCGAGCGTCACGAGCGCGTATGCGTTGCCTGAGCGCGCGATGCGGCGGTCGACGCGCGTCACGAGGCCCGCGAGCGTGAGTTGGTCGTTGTCGCTCACGCCGTTGGCGGGGGTCGCGGCGAGCACTTGGTGAGTGGCCTCCGCCCGAATGACGTGCTCGAGGCCAGAGAGCGGGTGATCGCTCACATAAAGGCCGAGCATGTCCCGCTCAAACGCGAGCAGGGTCTTCTTGTCCCATTCCTCGAGGGGCGGCACTTCAATCGTCACGCCCCCGCCGAGGTCAGGGTCATCGCCGAACAGATCGAACTGGCCCGTTGCTTCGTGTCGCTTGACGCCGACGACCGAGTCGATTGCCTGCTCGTGGATGGCGTTGAGCGCGCGGCGTGGGTGGCGAAGCGAATCGAATGCGCCCGCCTTGATGAGCGAGTCGATGGTCCGCTTGTTGCACACCGACGCAGGCACTTTGTGGAGGAAGTCCGCAAAGGAGGCGAAGGCACCCTTCGCCTCACGTGTCCTGACAATCTCTGCCACGACGTTTGCGCCAACATTGCGCACCGCAGTCAGGCCGAAGCGCACATCCTCGCCGACGGCAGAGAACGTCGCGACTGAGGAGTTCACGTCCGGCGGTAGCACGGTGATGCCCATGCGTCGGCATTCGGCAAGGTAGACCGCGGACTTGTCCTTGTCGGCGCCTACCGAGGTGAGCAGAGCGGCCATGAACTCCGTGGGGTAATGCGCCTTGAGGTAGCCCGTCCAGAACGAGAGAACTCCGTAGGCGGCCGTGTGCGCCTTGTTGAATGCGTAGTCCGCAAACGGTACGAGAGTGTCCCACAATGCCTTAATCGCGGCGTCGGAGAAGCCCCGCTCCTTCATCCCGGCAGAGAACGGCCCGAACTCCTTGGCGAGCACCTCGGGCTTCTTCTTGCCCATCGCGCGACGGAGCAGGTCAGCGGCGCCGAGTGTGTATCCCGCGACAATTTGAGCGATGCGCTGGACCTGCTCTTGGTACACGATGAGGCCGTAGGTGACGTCGAGCACCTCTGTGAGCGCCTCCGCCAACTCGGGGTGGATGTAATCGACCTTTTGGCGGCCGTTCTTGCGCTCTGCGTAGTTGATGTGCGAGTTCGCACCCATCGGCCCCGGGCGATACAACGCGAGAACTGCGGAGATGTCTTCGAACGTGTCTGGCTTCATCTGCCTCAGCAGCGAACGCATCGCGACGCCGTCCAGCTGAAACACCCCGAGGGTGTCGCCGCGCCCCAGTAGGTCAAAGGTCGCCTGATCGGCAAGTTCCAGATCCTCGAGCACCAGCGGCGGTTTGCCGTTTCCCACGATGTTTTCGAGCGCGTCATCGAGGATGGTGAGGTTGCGTAGGCCAAGGAAGTCCATTTTGATCAGGCCGAGCGCCTCGCACGTCGGGTAGTCGAACTGCGTGATGATTGCGCCGTCCTGCTCACGACGCATGATCGGAATAATGTCGATGAGCGGCTCACTCGACATGATGACGCCCGCGGCATGGACGCCCCACTGGCGCTTGAGATTCTCTAGCCCGGCGGCGAGGTCCATCACCTCCCGAGCGTCGGGATCCGCCTCGAGCACCGCCCGGAAGTCCGCGCCTTCGTTGTAGCGGGCGTGCGACGCGTCGGTAATGCCCGAGAGGGGCATGTCTCGTCCCTGCTGGGGCTCCGGATATGCCTTCGTCAACTGCTCGCCGAGCGAGAACGGCTTACCGAGTACCCGTGCGGCGTCTTTAAGCGCCTGCTTCGCCTTGATGGTCCCGTAGGTGACGATCTGCGCGACCTTGTCCTCGCCGTACTTGTCTGTGACGTAGCGGATGACCTCCCCGCGCCGACGCTCATCAAAGTCAATGTCGAAGTCAGGCTTCGATTCGCGCTCGGGGTTGAGGAAACGCTCAAAGTAGAGCTGATGGACGAGCGGGTCAAGGTCGGTGATTCCCATGGCGTACGCGGCCATGGAGCCCGCACCGGAGCCCCGGCCGGGCCCCACCCTGATGCCGTTGTCCTTCGACCAGCGCACAAAGTCCGCGACCACAAGGAAGTAGCCCGGGTATCCCTTGTCGGCGATCACCTCGATTTCAAAGTTCGCGCGGTCTTGTACGGCCCCTGGAACGGCGCCTCCGTAGCGGAACTCAAGCCCACGCTGGACTTCCTTCACGAACCACGAGTGTTCGTCTTCGCCTGCGGGGCATTCGAACCGCGGCATGTAATCGGCCGCCGTGTTGAACGCGACGTCGCATCGCTCGGCGATAGCGAGCGTGTTCGTGAGAGCCTGCGGATGATCACCCCAGAGCTTCCACATGTCCTCGGCGCTCTTGACGTAGTAGCCGTCGCCTGAGAACGCGAATCGCTTGCCGCCCTGGTCGTACGAAGGTTCGTCGAGCGTGGAGCCGGATTGCACGCACAACAGTGCCTCGTGCGCGTGCGCGTCGTCGCGCGAGGTGTAGTGGAGGTCATTGGTTGCCACCAGCGGAGCGCCGAGGTCGGTCGCTAGCCGCAAGAGGTCCTCAATGACTCGTTTCTCGATGTCCAGCCCGTGGTCCATCAGTTCAACGAAGTACGAGTCCTTGCCGAAGATGTCTTGAAACTCGGCGGCCGCTTTGCGCGCTTCGTCGTACTGGCCGAGCCGCAGCCGCGTCTGGACCTCGCCCGAAGGGCAGCCGGTGGTTGCGATCACGCCGTTCGAGTAACGCTGCAGAAGCTCCCGATCCATGCGCGGCTTATAGAAGTGGCCCTCGAGACTTGCATGGGACGCGAGCCGGAACAGGTTGTGCATGCCGGCCGTGTTTTGTGCCCACATCGTCGCGTGCGTGTAGGCGCCGGACGCCGACACGTCATCTTTCTCTTGGTGCTTCTCACCCCATCGCACGCGTGTGCGATCTGCACGCGCCGTGCCCGGCGTCAGGTAGGCCTCGAGCCCGATGATCGGCTTGACGCCAGCGGCCGTTGCCTTCGACCAGAACTCGTACGCCCCGAAGATGAAGCCGTGGTCGGTGGTGGCCATGGCGGTTTGTCCAAGCCGATTTGCCTCGGCGAACAGGTCAGTGATTCGCGCCGCGCCATCCAGCATCGAGTACTCGGTGTGGACGTGGAGGTGGACGAAATCCGGGCCGGGCATGCCCCGAGTCTAGGCACCGCGGCGAGGCGCGCAGGCACCGAAACACCTTCGCCGCGACGCCACGCCGTCGGCGTCGGTCACACCCGTCACGTGGGACTCAGGAGACGACCTTGATCGCGTCACGATGCCAGATGCCCTCGTCGAGGTAGGGCTCGCCGTAGCACTCGTATCCGAGTCGCTCGTAGAACGGGATCGCCTGGATTTGGGCGCTCATTTCGACGCGCACCGAACCATCAACGCCGTGTCTCGCGAGCGCCTCGGACTCCAGCACGCTCATGAGCAGACGGCCAAGTCCGGTCCCGCGAGCGGCACGCGTCACGGCAAGCCGGCCGATATGCGCCGCGGCAGGGTCCATTTCCCCATGACCGGAACCGACGCCGTGCGCGACATCCGTGAACCGCGCAAGCAGCCTTCCTGCCCCAACGGGATGGCCGCCGGCATCGAAGGCGACGACGTGGACCGTCCGTGGATCGTCGTCCAGCTCGTCTCGTTCGGCCTCGGCAGACACCCCCTGCTCATCGACGAATACTTCGAAGCGCACCGCCAAAGCGTCCGCAAATTCTGCGTCATCAGCGACGACGGTGATCCTCATGCAGCCCTCAGCGTCGCGAGCGCGCGAGCAAGGTCCTCCGGATACTCGCTCGTGACCCGAACCTGCCCGCCCCGCGTTGGATGGACGAAGGCGAGCTCGTAAGCGTGCAGCCATTGGCGGGTCAGTCCAAGCCGGGCCGCGAGTGATGGATCCGCACCGTAGGTGAGGTCGCCGACCAGCGGATGCCGCATCGCGGCCATGTGCACGCGGATCTGATGGGTGCGGCCGGTCTCCAAGTGGATTTCAAGCAACGACGCTGCGGGGAACATCTCAAGCACGTCGTAGTGCGTAATCGAGGCACGGCCTCCCGTGACGACGGCGAACTTGTAATCCGACGTTGGGTGCCGGCCAATAGGGGCGTCAATCGTGCCGCTGGTGGGGTCGAGGTGCCCCTGCGCGACAGCGTGATACACCTTCTCGATCTCACGGTCCTTGAAGGCGCGCTTGAGCGTCGAGTATGCCGGGACGGACTTCGCGACCACCATCAGGCCGGACGTACCAACGTCGAGCCGGTGCACGATCCCGCGACGCTCTGCGGGCCCGGCGTCGGCGAGAGTGACGCCCGCTGCGGCAAGTGCCCCAACGACCGTCGGTCCCGTCCATCCGGGAGACGCGTGTGCTGCGACCCCCACCGGCTTGTCGACCACCGCGATGTCGTCGTCTTCGTAGCGAATGGCGAGGCCGCCCGGCACCGGCGGCTCCTCGCTCACAGCCCGCGGCGGTGGCAGGTCAATCGCAACGATTCCGTCCGCGAGTCGGTCGGACTTGCCGAGCACGCGGCCGTCCTGGGTCACACCGCTCGCCTCCACGATCGCGACCGCCTTGACGCGGCTGAGACCGAGCATGCGCGCGAGTCCGGCATCGACCCGTTCACCGACGAGCGCGTCGGGAACCGGAAGGTATCGAGTGTCAGACACCCGCGTCGGCCGCCTTGATTGACGGGTGAGCGGGCTCGAGGAGCTGCACACCGAATACCGCCAGCACCGCGACGGCGATTGCGGCCCCGACGATCGCGATATCTGCGACGTTACCGATGAACTGGTTGCCGTAGTTGATCATGTCAACCACATGCCCACGGCCGAAGCCTGGGGCGCGAAACAACCTGTCGATTAGGTTGCCGACGGCGCCACCGAGGCCGATGCCGAACAGCGCCACCGCAAGATTGCGCTGCGCGCGTCGACCGAAGATCACGATCCCCACAGTGATCGTGATCGCCACCAGCGTGAGTACCCAGGTGAAGGACTCACCGAGCGAGAACGCGGCACCCGAATTGAAGACGAGCTGGATCGATAGCCACGAGCCGAGCACCTCGTGCACGTCCCCCGGGGTAAGCGTTGCGACGGCCCACTGCTTGACGGCCTGATCGATAACGATGACGCTTGCGGCGACCAACCAGAAGGCTGGTCGCCAGGTCACCGCCGCTCCTCGCGCTGCTTGCAGACGACGCAGAGGGATGCGCGCGGGAATGCGATGAGCCGAGCCTTGCCGACGCCGTTGCCACACACCTGGCACACACCGAATGCGTGGTGCGAGATCCGGCGCAGCGCATCGACGCTCTGCTCGAGCATGTCGCGCGTGTTGTTCACGATGGACATCTCTTGCTCACGTTCGAGGGCCGTCGACCCGGCGTCCGCCTGATCGTCGCCGGCACCTTCCGACGTGTGCAAGAGGTCGTCGAGCTCGTGCTCGGTCGCCTTGAACTCGGCAACGAGCCGCTCAACGTCCGCGTTGAGCGTCGTCACGATGGTGCGCAGTTCGTCGATGCTCCAGGCCGCGTCCCCCTCGCGCACCGGAAGCTTCGCGACGTCCTCGTCGGTAACGTCCGCGGGGTCCACCACGATGATCGTGACGTCCGTGCTACTCATGGCAATTCCGTCCTACTTGAGGCCTAGTGGAGTGAGACTAGTCCGGTTTCTCACAGCAAGCAAAGCGCCGCGCCATGCGGCGCGGCGCTCATGCTTAGCGAACTACTTGTTGTCCTCGTCGACGTTCTGGCCGTAGAGCTCACTGAACATCCGCGCCGACGGGGGCGTGTATGGAGACTCATCCGGCTCGGCCTCGGCAACCGGCGGCACATTCTCGTCGTCGTTGACCGGCGGAAATACCGGCCCGTCCTCGTCGTCGCTGGTGAACGATTCAGATTCGACGACCTCGGCTGGGGCGACGTCTTCCTCGTTGCCGTGGGACGAGTCAAACGGGGACTCGTCCCCTGGCGCCTCCACGTACGGTGCGGCATCGGGCACCGACGGGATCGTGGAATCGTCCCCTCCGCCATGGTCAAGGTCTCCGAGGAGGTTCTCGAGGTACGCGCGTAGCCGCGACCGGTAATCGCGCTCGAAGCGACGAAGGTCGTCAATCGCGCCCTCGAGGTTCGCACGCTCTGAATTCAGCGCGTCCATCGAGGCCTGCGCCTCTTCCTCCGCAGAAGCGACGATGGACTCAGCCTTCGCCTTGGCTTCTGTGACGAGGCGGTCACGCTCGGACTCACCCGCGTGGACGTACTCGTCGTGCAACTTCTGGGCCATCGCGAGCATGCCGGTGGGGGTCGGCGGAACGGGGTCGGTTGCGGCGGCAAGCAGTCCGGTACCTTCAGGCGCGCTCGCGGGAGCAGCATCGGCGGCTGCCGGGACCGCTGGAGCGGCGTGCAGGCGCGCGGCGAGTTCGTCTCGCTCGGCCGTGAGGGCCGAAATCGTGCTGGCTACTTCGTCGAGAAAATCATCGACCTCGTCCTGGTCGAAGCCCTCGCGGTACTTCGTCTTGGAGAACGCCTTGTTGAGGACGTCCTCTGCGGTAAGCAGTGCCATGTCTTGTCCTTGCCTCGCGTTTCGGCCTTAAGCCACATATGACGTGTACGTCACTCTACCCACATACGTATCGCTACGCACGCGCCTCACCGCTCGTAAATGGCAAGGAATTGCCACAGGAGCGAGACCCCAAAGAACAGTATGAGGAATGCGACGTCAAATCGGAATTGGCCGAAGCTCAATGGCGGAATGACGCGTCGAAGCGCCTTGATTGGCGGATCGGTGACGGTAAACACCGTTTCAGTTGCGACAAGCGCGGCACCCTTCGGCCGCCATTCTCGCGACAACGCGATGACGAACCCCAGAACAACGCGCGCGAGCAGAAGCAACATGAACAGGAATAGGACGAACCGAACTGCAGAGATGATCGCACCCACGCGGTGAGCCTAGCCGACCTCAGTCCTGGTTGTAGAACGCGTGATCGGCCGGCTGCGGAGCGGCGTCGATCCCGATCTCAACGTGGGCCGGCGACAGCAAGAAGACCGACGTCGTGACGCGCTCGATCGACCCCTGAAGGCCGAAGGACAGGCCCGCCGAGAAGTCCACCAGGCGCTTTGCGTCTGCGTCGCTCATTTCCGTGAGGTTCATGATGACGGGCACGCCCTGGCGGAACGCCTCGCCGATGAGGCGAGCGTCGTTGTAGGAGCGCGGCTTCACCGTCTGGATGCGGCGCAAGTCTGGAGTGGGTGAAGCGGACGCAACATGGGAGTCGCGGTGTTTGCGAGAGGTCTCGCGCGGCTTCGCCTCGGACACGTCGTGCAGATTCGTCACGGGAGCAAGCTCCTCATCCGCGTACTCGTGCTCTTCGTCCGTGTTGACGTCGAATCCTAGGTACTGGATCGCTTTGCGCATCGCACTCATGTGGGTCCCCGTTCGGTTCGTGCCCTGTTCGATCTCACGCTACGGCTCCGCGGTGACCCCATCAGGGAGCGACACGCCGTCGCAAACGATGACCCCCGCGAGCCTGCCCGTAACGCCGTCTCGGCGGTACGAAAACAGGGCCGCGTCCTCGTACGTGCAGGCGTGTGAGACGGTGATCGTGGCCACTCCAAGCTCGCGCAGACGGGTGACGACGGCGCCTCTGATGTCGAGCCCCGGCGTTCCACACCGGGTGGTCGTTGCGGCGCTGGGATGGCGGGCGGCGACGGTGCGTTGAAGGGCGGCTGGCACCTCGTAACACCGACCACATATCGCCGGACCGACGCTCGCACTCACGCCGCCACGACCGGCGCGCGCCGCGCGCACGTCGTCGAGAGCCGTCACGGCGGCGTCGACAGCGCCGGAATACAGACCAAGCCTGCCGACGTGAGCCGCGACCACGGCACCAGTGGCCGCATCGTGCATGAGCAGCGGCACGCAATCAGCCGCGATCGCTGCAAGCGCAACTCCCGCGACCGTGGTCACCAGAACATCGGCTGGCCCAGGGATGTCTCCCGGCCGATCAACGCGAGCGACGCTCGCGCCGTGCTCGGCTGTGAGGTACGAGATCGGCGCACCTGCCAGCGCCGCCACGCGGGAGCGATTGTTCGCGACCGCACTGGCGACGTCACCCACATGCGTC
>JAHEMW010000061.1 GCA_024643505.1 Demequinaceae bacterium | reverse complement strand
GTCGTGAGGGCAAGAATTCCGTACGCTTCCCCCGACTCGCGCGCCGGGGGCAATGGGGTAGGCTAACAACAATTCTTGCGAGACCCACCGCCGAGCAACGACGCTCGCGGCCGATATCCCGGAGAGTGTGTCCTGTCTGTTACGTCGCTGCTGGTCGCCGCCGAAGAGGGCGGTGACGGTTTCCATGGGCCGTCGCTAGCAGACTTCTTTCCGCCCGCAATCTTCGGCGAGGGAACGTTCTACGAGTTCAACCGCATCATGATGGTGCGGGTTATCGCCGCGGGAGTCCTGGTACTCATCCTCGTGTTGGTCGCTAAGCGCGCGACGATCGTGCCCACGAAGGGCCAGTCGATCGTTGAGGTCATCTTCGACTTCATCCGCAACCAGGTGGTCTACCCAGTGCTTGGCCAGGTCAAGGGTCGCAAGTACGAGGCGATGCTGATCATGCTCTTTATGAGCATCTTCGCGTTCAACATCACTGGCGTCGTGCCCGGTCTCAATATCGCGTCGACCGCTCTGATCGCCATGCCGCTATTGCTCGCAGTGACAGTGTGGATTGTCTACATCCACGCCGGGGTGCAGAAGCACGGCGTTGTGAAGTACACGAAGTATTCGCTTTTCCCGGCGGGCGTTCCAATCGCCCTGAAGCCCATTATTGCCATCATCGACTTGCTTCAGGTGCTGCTCATCCGGCCCGCGTCGCTCACGATTCGACTCATGATCAACATGGTCGCCGGTCACCTCTTGCTGGTGCTGTGCTTCGCGGCGACTGACTACTTCTGGGTCCAGGCAAATGACGGGTTCAACTACGCGTACGGCGCGTTGACCTTCGCGGGCGGCATTTTCATGACGCTCCTCGAGATCTTCGTGGCGCTCCTTCAAGCATTTATCTTCACCATGCTTTCCGCCGTGTACATCAATATGGCCCTGGCGGAAGAACACTAGAAACAGTCCTCACGGACGCGAAAGGAATCACCATGGCAGACGTGACCACGCTCGCCGAGTTCACGGGAAACCTGAACACCATCGGCTACGGTCTCGCCGCGATCGGCCCTGGCATTGGCCTCGGAATCATGATCGGCAAGGTTGTGGAGGGTACTGCACGCCAGCCTGAGATGGCCGGCCGCTTGCAGTCACTCATGTTCATCGGTGTCGGTCTTATTGAGATCCTCGCCCTCATCGGCATCGCGACTCCGTTCTTCCTGCCGTGATGATCGCGTCTGTTCTTCCGTTCTCGGAAGGGGAGAGCGTCGACGGGGTGAGGCTGTTTCTGCCTTCCTCGTACGACCTGTTTTGGTCGGCCGTCGTCATGGCGATCATCGCTGTCGCGCTGTTCAAGTACGTGCTGCCCACGCTCAACGCGGTGCTGACCAAGCGAGCGGAACTCATCGAGGGCGGCATCACGAAGGCCGAGAAGGCACAGGCGGAAGCCGCTGCCGCGCTCGAGGAGTACACGGCTCAGCTCACGGAGGCCCGTGCCGAGGCCGCGCGCATTCGCGAGGATGCGCGGGCTGAGTCCGCGCAAATCCTTCACGAGGCTCGTGACAAGGCATCGAAAGAGGCCGAGCGTATCGCCGCGACCGCTGAGAAGCAGATCGAGGCCGAGCGTCAGCAAGTCGTCGTTTCGCTGCGCACTGAAGTTGGCGCGCTGGCGACCGAGCTTGCTTCGCGCATCGTTGGCGAGGCGCTCGCTGACGACGCTCGGCAGAAGCGTGTGATCGACACCTTCCTCGGAGAACTCGACTCGACGATGGCGGCGGAGAAGAAGTAGAGATGCGCGGAACGAGTCTTGCGTCACATCACGCGGTCCTGACCGGGTTCGACCCCGTCGTGAGCGCGGCCGGAGCCGACGGCCTGCTCATTGCTGAGCAGCTGTTCTCTGTTGTGGACGCCCTCGACTCGTCCGGCTCGTTGCGCCGCGCTCTCACGGACCCGGCGCGCCCCGGCACTGACAAGGCGCAGCTGGTCATTCGACTGTTCGGCGCTCTCGACGAGCGTGTGCGCAACGTCGTCGTCGAGTTTGTTCACGCGCGCTGGTCGGCGGACGTCGACCTGCCGGCGTCGATCGAGGACGCGGGAGAGATGGCGTTGTTCGCCTACGCCGAGTCGGCCGGCACGCTGGCCACGGTTGAGGAAGAGCTTTTCCGCGTGGAGCGGCTGCTCGCCGGCGAACGCGCGATCCTCGTGGCGATGAGTAACCGGTCCGCCACGAAGGCTGCGCGGCTCGGTGTGCTTGAGGGAACGCTCGGCGGCAAGCTCAACTCTGTGACCGCTGCGCTGCTTGAGCGTGCAGTGGGGGTGCCGCGTGGCCGACGCCTCCTGCCGACGATTGAAGTGCTGCTCACCGCTGCGGCGGCACGCGGCAATCGCCTCGTCGCGAACGTGACCGCCGCCGTCGAGCTCAGCGCGGCGCAGCGCACGCGCCTCGGCCAGATTCTTGCCTCCGCTTACGGGCGCGACGTTCAGATTAACGTCGCCGTTGACCCCACGGTCATCGGCGGTATGCGAGTCCAGGTTGGGTCGGAAGTCGTGGACGGAACCGTCCTCGCGAGACTCGACGAAGCACGACGACGACTTGTCGGCTAGCGCCGACACATCAAGACCGCGCGAGCGGAACTGATAGGAGAGATGCAATGGCTGAGTTGACGATCAGTCCCGACGAGATCCGGGATGCGCTCGACAGCTATGTGAAGTCCTACGCGCCCACGGGTGCCGTTCGCGACGAGGTGGGCCGTGTCACGCTCGCTGGCGACGGCATCGCGCAGGTCGAGGGACTTCCGGGCTGCATGGCAAATGAGTTGCTCCGCTTCGAGGACGGCACGCTCGGCCTTGCACTCAACCTCGACGTCCGCGAGATCGGCGTCGTCGTGCTGGGTGAGTTCACTGGGATCGAGGAGGGCCAGCAGGTTCAGCGCACCGGTGAGGTGCTCTCCGTCGCGGTCGGTGACGGCTACCTTGGCCGCGTCGTGGACCCGCTCGGAACGCCTGTCGACGGTCTCGGTGACATCGCGACAGAGGGCCGTCGCGCCCTCGAGCTTCAGGCACCTGGCGTCATGGCTCGCAAGTCCGTGCACGAGCCGTTGCAGACGGGTCTCAAGGCGATCGATGCGATGATCCCCATCGGGCGCGGCCAGCGTCAGCTCATCATTGGTGACCGCCAGACTGGCAAGACTGCGATCGCGATCGACACCATCATTAATCAGAAAGAAAACTGGGAGTCCGGCGATCCGACCAAGCAGGTTCGTTGTGTGTACGTCGCCATCGGTCAGAAGGGTTCGACGATCGCCTCGGTGCGCGGTGCCCTAGAAGAGGCCGGAGCGCTCGAATACACGACGATCGTCGCTGCCCCAGCCTCTGACCCGGCCGGCTTCAAGTACCTCGCGCCTTACACTGGCTCGGCCATCGGCCAGCACTGGATGTACGACGGCAAGCACGTGCTCATCATCTTCGATGACCTCTCCAAGCAGGCCGAAGCGTACCGCGCAGTTTCGCTGCTCCTGCGCCGCCCGCCGGGTCGCGAGGCGTACCCGGGTGACGTCTTCTACCTGCACTCCCGCCTGCTCGAGCGCTGTGCAAAGCTCTCTGACGCGTTGGGCGCGGGCTCGATGACCGGCCTTCCGGTGATCGAGACCAAGGCGAACGACGTCTCGGCATATATCCCCACCAACGTCATCTCTATCACCGACGGTCAGATCTTCTTGCAGTCAGACCTGTTCAACGCCAACCAGCGCCCGGCCATCGACGTCGGTATTTCCGTGTCGCGGGTGGGTGGCTCGGCGCAGGTGAAGGCGATGAAGAAGGTCTCTGGAACGCTGAAGATTGACCTCGCGCAGTACCGCTCGCTCGAAGCCTTCGCGATGTTCGCCTCTGACCTCGACGCCGCATCGCGTCAGCAATTGACGCGCGGCGCTCGCCTCATGGAGCTTCTCAAGCAGCCCCAGTACTCGCCGTACCCGGTCTCGCACCAAGTGGTGTCGATCTGGGCAGGGACTAAGGGCAAGCTCGACAAGATTCCGGTCTCTGACATCCTGCGGTTCGAGCGGGAACTGCTCGATCACCTTGCTCGCAACACCACGATTCTTGACGACATCACCTCAACCGGAGTGATGAGCGACGAGAACGAGGCGCTGCTCGGCAAGCACGTGGACGACTACGTCTCGACGTTCCTGCAGTCGGAGAACGCTGAGCTCACGACGGAGACGTCAATCTCCGACGGTGCAGAAGTTGACGTCCAGCAAGAGCAGATCGTCGCGAAGAAGAAGTAGCGACAATGGGCGGACAGCAGCGTGTCTACCGGCAACGGATCCGGTCGACTCAATCGCTTAAAAAGATCTTCCGTGCGATGGAACTCATCGCGGCGTCTCGCATTGGCAAGGCGCGGCTGCGCGTCGCCTCGGCGACGCCGTACGCGCTGACCATCACACGCGCGATCAGCGCTGTTGCGACGCACTCCATCGTTGACCACCCGCTGACGAGTGAGCGCACGGACACGAACCGTGCCGCCATTCTGGTCGTCAGCGCCGACCGCGGAATGGCCGGCGCGTACTCAGCGAACGTCATCCGGGAATCCGAACGTTTGCGCGAGCGTCTGATCGCGGACGGCAAAGAAATCGTCCAATTTGCCTCCGGCCGACGCGCGGTCGCGTATTTCAAGTTCCGTCACCGCCCGCTTGAGCGGGAGTGGACGGGTGGCTCAGACTCGCCAGAGCACGATCGCGCGAGGGAGATCGCCAGAACCCTGTTGGACGCGTGCCTTGCGAGCGTCGAAGACGGCGGCGTTGCGGAGTTGCACGTCGTGTTTACGTTCTTCCACTCAATGGTGAACCAGGAAACGCGTGTGATCCGGTTGCTTCCCCTTGAGATCGTCGAGGGCGTTGCCGAGCCCGGCACCGGCCCCGAGCCGTTGTACGACTTTGAGCCTTCCGCAGAGGAGGTCCTCGACGACCTGCTGCCGCGCTACATCGAGGCTCGTATTCACAGCGTCCTGCTGCAGTGCTCCGCGTCAGAGTTGGCGGCACGCCAGCGCGCTATGAACACGGCAGTCACCAATGCAGAAGACATCGTCCGCAAGTACACCCGGCTCGCCAATTCGGCGCGCCAGGCCGAGATCACCCAGGAAATCAGCGAGATCGTCTCCGGCGCAGATGCGCTAGAGACGGCGTCGTGACCGGAAGCGAGAGATCATGACATCCACAGCAAAGACCGCCAAGGCTCCCGCTAAGAAGGCCGCGCCTGCGAAGAGCGCCCCGACGCCGAGCAAGGACGCGGCGCCCGATGTCGCCTACGGGCGGGTCGCGCGCGTCATCGGCCCAGTCGTCGATATTGAATTCCCGGCCGACGCCCTTCCCGAGATCTACAACGCGCTGACGGTCGACATCAACCTGCAGGGTCAGGGCGAGGGCGAGGGCGCTGGCGTCCTTCACATGACCCTTGAGGTCGAACAGCACCTGGGCGACAACATGGTGCGTGCCATTGCGCTCAAGCCGACCGACGGCTTGATCCGTGGTGCGCAGGTGACTGACACGGGCATCCCGATCTCCGTGCCGGTCGGCGACGTCACCAAGGGCCACGTGTGGAACGTGACGGGTGAAGTGCTTAATGCGGAGCCAGGCGAGACGATCGAGATCTCGGAGCGCTGGCCCATTCACCGCAAGCCCCCGGCGTTTGACCAGCTTGAGTCGAAGACCTCGATGTTTGAAACCGGCATCAAGGTCATTGACCTCCTGACGCCCTACGTGCTCGGCGGAAAGATCGGCCTCTTCGGAGGGGCCGGCGTCGGCAAGACCGTGCTCATCCAGGAGATGATCTACCGCGTCGCGAACAACCACAACGGCGTGTCCGTGTTCGCGGGGGTGGGGGAGCGCACCCGCGAGGGCAACGACCTCCTCGCCGAAATGACGGAGTCCGGTGTCATTAAGCAAACCGCGCTCGTGTTTGGGCAGATGGACGAGCCGCCGGGCACGCGTCTTCGCGTCGCGCTGTCTGCGCTCACGATGGCGGAGTACTTCCGTGACGTCCAAAAGCAGGACGTGCTGCTGTTTATCGACAACATCTTCCGGTTCACGCAGGCGGGATCTGAAGTCTCGACACTCCTTGGACGCATGCCGTCTGCCGTGGGATACCAGCCGAACCTTGCCGACGAGATGGGTCAGCTTCAGGAGCGGATTACCTCGACGCGTGGACACTCGATCACCTCGCTGCAGGCCATCTACGTGCCCGCTGACGACTACACGGACCCTGCGCCAGCCACCACCTTCGCTCACCTCGATGCGACGACCGAGCTCAGCCGCGAGATCGCTTCTCGCGGTCTGTACCCGGCCGTTGACCCCCTCACGTCGACGTCGCGCATCCTGGACCCGCGCTATGTCGGCAAGGATCACTACGACACGGCGAACTCGGTCAAGTCGATCCTGCAGCGCAACAAGGAACTCCAGGACATCATCGCAATTCTTGGTGTCGATGAACTGTCCGAAGAGGACAAGATCATCGTCTCCCGTGCGCGCAAGATCCAGCAGTTCCTGTCGCAGAACACCTACATGGCTACGCAGTTCACCGGCGTGCCTGGATCGTCGGTGCCGCTCACCGAAACGGTTGAGGCCTTCTCGGGTATCTGCAACGGACAGTTCGACCACATGTCGGAGCAGGCGTTCTTCAACATCGGTGGTCTCGAGGACCTTGAGCGCAACTGGGCGCGCATCCAGTCCGAGATCGGCTGACCCGTGGCGGATCTCCTGCGCGTCGATATCGTCGGTTCCGACGCCGTGAAGTGGCGTGGTACGGCGTCGAGCGTCGTCGCGCCAACGGTGGAAGGGGAGATCGGCCTCCTGGCGGGGCACGAGCCCATCCTCTCTCTCCTTCGCGCGGGCTCGGTCAAGGTGACGCCGTCGAGCGGCGACGCACAGGAATTCGCGATCGCTGGTGGCTTCATCTCGTTCGACCACGACGTTGTCACCGTCGTGGTGGATCCGGTCACCGAACCCGCGTAGCCGCCCGTGCGCGTGGTCATCGCGCGCTGCGCCGCCCGCTACACCGGTCGGCTGAGCGCCCACCTCCCGGAGGCGACGCGCGCCATCATGGTGAAGGCTGACGGTTCGGTCCTGCTGCATTCCGACGGTGGGTCGTACAAGCCGCTCAACTGGATGAGCCCGCCGTGTACGCTGCGCGCCGTCGCTCCTGACGCCGATGCTGCGGCGCGTGGCGTGGTGAGCGTGTGGGTGGTGCAGCACGACAAGTCCGACGACCGACTCGAGATCGACATCCTTGAGGTGCACGCGGACACTGAGCATGAACTCGGCGCAGATCCGGGGCTTGTGAAAGACGGCGTCGAGGCGCACTTGCAGGAGTTGCTCGCGGCTCACATCGACGTGCTTGGGCCGGGGCATACGCTCGTCCGACGCGAGTATCCCACCGCGATTGGCCCCGTGGATATTCTTGCGCGGGACGCCTCCGGGGTCGCCGTGGCCGTCGAGATCAAGCGCCGCGGCGAGATCGACGGAGTGGAACAGTTGACGCGCTACCTCGAGTTGCTCAACCGGGATCCACGACTGACGCCGGTGCGCGGCGTGTTTGCCGCGCAGGAGATCAAACCCCAGGCGCGCGTGCTGGCGCTCGACAGGGGAATCCGCTGCGTGGTCCTGGACTACGACGCGCTTCGTGGCGCCGACGATGGTCTCGCGCGACTGTTCTAAGTGGTTCCGTAGACTGGCGGCATGCCCTCCGGTCGACGTTCCTCCAAGCGCCCGTATGGGCAGCCGCACCCGGAACTCGACGCGGACCGCGTCCGATCGGGCGGTAGCCACGTGGAACGGGGGCCACGCGGGGAGGAGTACCTCGTCGCGGTGCCTCGCGCGAGCGACAAGACGTACACCTGTCCGGGGTGCTCTCAGGTCATCGCTGGCGACGTGACCCACGTCGTCGCGTGGCCCCGAGAATCCATTCTTGGACCCGAGGCTGCGGCAGCCGCGCGGCGACACTGGCATACGCAATGCTGGGCGACCTTCGGGAGGACCGGTGGTTGACGGGACCGAGGAACTGCGCGCGATGACCGTGTTGCCCGCCATCCGGGACGAGATCGAGCTCACGACCGACGACGGTCTCACCCTGGTCGGCGAGCTCGCCACCCCAGCGTCTGGCCACGTTACGGCGACGCTCATCACGCTTCACCCGTTGCCGACCCACGGCGGATTCATGGATTCCCACGTGTTCCGCAAGGCGGCGTGGCGCCTCCCGTACCTCGCGGATATCGCCGTGCTGCGTTTCAACACGCGCGGCACTGCGTCTCCGCGCGGCACGTCCGAAGGCGAGTTCGACGGAGGCGGACGCGAGGGCGCGGACGTCCGAGCGGCCGTGGACTTCGCGAGTGCTCGTGGCCTTCCGCACCGATGGCTCGTCGGTTGGAGCTTCGGAACCGAACTCGCGCTCATGCACGGCCCGGAACTCGACGTCGACGGAGCCATTCTCTTGTCGCCGCCGCTGCACCGGGCGCGTGACGAACATCTCGAACTGTGGTCAGCGTCGGGAAAGCCCGTGACGGCACTGGTGCCTGAATTCGACGATTACCTGCGCCCTCACGATGCGACAGACCGATTCGCGCCGTTGCGTCAACTCGAGATTGTGCCCGTCGAGGGCGCCAAGCATCTGTGGGTCGGGGAGAAGTACGTGCGTATCGTTCTCGACGAGATCGTCGCGCGGGTGGCGCCGTCGCGTGCGCCGCTGCCCGTCGAGGTGCCGACGGCGGTGGTCGAATGACAGCCGCAACCCGCAACGCGCGTCAGAGTCGCCGTGCGCTCGGCACACCTGTCGTGCTCGTTAACGCGTTTCCTGTCGATCGCTCGCAGTGGGAGCCGCTGCTCAAGGAGCTTGCGGGCATTGACGGGTTCCGCGGAGACGTCATGACGTTCGACATGCCGGGAATCGGGGACATGCCACTGTCCGACGAGGAGCCCTCGCTCGACCTCATCGCAGACGCAGCGGTCCTCGCGATGCGAGAGGCGACCGGACACGTGGCGGCGACATGGATCGGAAGTTCCATGGGAGGGTACGTCGTGCTCGCGGTGGCGCAGCGCCACCCCGATGCGGTCGCTGCCGTTGGCCTGATCGGCACGCGCTCACGGGCTGACGATGACGCCGCGATCGCGCAGCGGCTCGCGCTCGCCGCCCAGGTGGAACGCGCGGCCGGCCACCCCAACCCGCGCGGCGCAGCGGAAGGACTCGTCGGCACCGAGGGCGTCGACCGCGAAACGTTCGTGTCGCAGGTCGAGGCAAACATCGCGAGGCAGGGCGGCGCGGGGATCGCGTGGGGTCAGCGCGCCATGGCGGCTCGACCTGATCGCACCGCAGTGCTGCGGGGGCTTGAGGTTCCTGCCGTCGTGATTCGC
>JAHEMW010000060.1 GCA_024643505.1 Demequinaceae bacterium | reverse complement strand
CGAGCCGGATCGCTAACGCGCGATCCGAACACGAAAAAGCGCCCCCTCCCCTGACGGGGAGAGGGCGCCACAATCGTTCGCTTTACGCGAGCGCCTTCGCCTTGAGGGCATCGAATTCAGCCTGCGAGATCGCGCCAGAGTCAAGGAGGTCCTTGCCGGCCTTGATCTCTGCCGAGGGCCCCGCCTCATTCATGAGGCCGCGCGTGTACTCGACCTGGGCTTCGCGAATAGCGGCCGCGTCCTTCATGTCGCGCTGGGCCATACCCTGGCCGCGCGAGATGAGGTACGAGAGGGCGCCGATGATCGGGAAAATCACGACAAACGCGACCCACAGGGCCTTCACGCCACCGGAGAGCGACGTGTCGCGGAAGACGTCGACGATGATCCGGAAGACCACCACGATGAACGAAATCCAGATGACGATCCACAGCGTCAGGAACATGAAGCTGAAGAAATTGGCCAAGAAATCCATTAAAACTCTCCTCGTGATTTGCAGCGCACTGCGCGCGACAGCCACAACAATAGCGCTCCGCACATAAGAAGAAGATCAGGGTCTGTACAACGTTCACACTGTGGCGTCGGCCAAGGCGGCCGCGCTGAGCGTAGTCGTCGCCCTGCGCGACCTATACGGCCGTCGCGCGCAGGAGCACCAGATGGTCGACATCAAGCAACGGCGCATGGATGCCCACCTCAGCCAGAATGTGGCCGGTGAGGGTGGCGCCGTGGCGGACCCAGCCTGGTGTCGCGTCCTTGCGCGCTGCGGAGTCGCCCGGCGCCTGCGCCGTAATCCGGTACAAGCGCTCCGGGTCGAGGCCCGGCAGAGGGACTCTGCCGGGTGGCCAGGTGAGAGTGAGGTCGAGCGCCGACAGCCGGTATAGCGCTTCCGACTTGTCCTGGGCGACGACGCCGTCGAGCTGCAGCGCGGGATTGCCAAGATCGGCGTGCACGACGTCACCCGAGTGCAAAAGTGCGCGGTTGTCCTTGTGAAAGGCGATCCAGTCTGAGAGGTCCGCAAGGTCCTTCTCGCCGATCGTGGCCAGGTTCCATTCGACCCCCATGTGGCCCCAGATGGCGGTGCCTGCGCGGAATTCGAGCCCGTGCGTGCGGTGCGTCGAATGGTCCTCGGAGGATCCGACGTGTGTTCCCAAGAGTTCGGGCGGAAGTGTGAGTCCGGTCCAGCGCACCATCCGGTGACGCTCGTGGGCGTCGATGCAGTCCGACACCCACACGCGGTCGGCGTGTTCCATGACCCCGAGGTCGAGGCGACCCCCGCCGCCGCAGCACGACTCGATCTCAAGTCCCGGATGCGCGTCCTTGAGCTCGTCCATGAGTCGATAGACCGCCGCTGTCTGCGCGTGCACGCCGGGCTCGCCGCCGGGCGAGTGCCCCGCGTCGAGGAGCGCGCGGTTGTGATCCCACTTGATGAAGGCGATGTCGTACTCGCTCACCAGCGCCGCCATGCGGTCACGGACGTAGGCGTAGGCCTCGGGGTGCCCCAGGTCGAGGACGTGCTGGAATCGGGAAGGCACCGACGGGCCGTGGTCGGTCTGAAACAGCCATTCTGGGTGCGTTCGCGCGAGGTCGGAGTCGAGATTCACCATCTCGGGTTCAAACCAGAGCCCAAACTCCATGCCAAGGGCACGCACCTGGTCGACGATCGGGTGGAGACCGTCGGGAAACTTCTCCTCGTCGACATACCAGTCGCCAAGGCCTGACCTGTCGTTCGGGCGGTTCCTGAACCAGCCGTCGTCGACCACGAATCGCTCGATGCCGACCGCGGCGGCCTTGTCCGCAAGCGCTGAAAGGGTCGGGACGTCGAGGTCGAAGTACGACGCCTCCCAGGTGTTGAGCAGCACCGGGCGAGGGCGCGTCGGATGCGTGGCGCGCGCGCGAAGGTAGCGGTGAAAACGATGGGAGAACTCGTCGAGCCCCTCACCCCAGGAGCCGAGCAGCCACGGCGATTCGTAACTCTCTCCCTCAGCGAGCCGCACCTCGCCAGGCAGGAGAAGTTCGCCGCCGCGGAGGAATTGCCAACCGGTGAAGGACTTCTCGGCAGACAGCACCTGGTTTCCACTGCCTGCGAGGTGGACACCCCACACCCGGCCCGACCTGAAACCGAAGCCCGGCTTGCCGGCACACATCACACTCGCAGAATCGTGTCCGGGCCTGCCTCCCCACGATTCCCGCACCCATTGCCCCTGATCGAAAGGCCGTCGCTGCGGGGTGCGCTCGTGCGTGTGTCGGCCCGCCATGTCGAGCAACTCCAGAGCCTCCGCCGGAACCGGCAGCGCGGGCTCGAGGCGCGTCACATCGTAAATGTCACCGGAAAGGTTGCGTACGGCGGCTCGGACACCGACAAGGCCCGCTGCGTAGAGGCGGATCTCCGTCGTCACCTCAAGCGCGCCGGCGCCATCGGACCCCACGCTTACCAACCGCACCGCACCGTCCGGGCCATCGGGCCACGCCGCAGCTCCGGCGTCGTCCACACGGTGCGACACGACGTCGAACGCGACCGACCACGCGCGGCCGTCACGGCTGCCTTGAAGTCCGGGGCGCCCCGTCCAGCCCGACGACTGCTGAGGAACAACGGACACCGCACGTTGGCTCATCACGACACTGTCTGTGAGCGGTTGCTCGAGGGCCGGGCCGATACTCGCGAGCGCCTCGGACGGCAGGTCGCCAAGGTCCGCGCCCCAGTGCAACACACACGGCATCACATCGGAATCGAGGCGCAACACCAGGCTCGTGCCTCCGCGCCGCACATGGAGGAACTGGGGGGAATGATCACTGTGTGCCATGAGTCTCCTAACGCGGGCAACCGTGTTTTCGGGTCGTTGCCAACGTACCGCGAGAGCACCGTTCGTGCGGCGTGTGGATGCCACCAAAGCGTCGCGCCACGCGGACCCGCCGCGGGTAGCACACCCACGCCCGTCGCTACGGCCCCGTGAGGATCCACACCGTCGCGTCCGGTGGCAGGACGCCGGCCTCCGCCAGGTCCACGCTCGCGATCATGACCTCACCCGGAGGCAGCGGCGCCGGCTCCGTCGCCAGGTTCGTGACGCAGTGCCATCCGCCGGGTCGCTCGAAGTGGAGGACACTGCCGCCGGACGCGTGCCACTCGAACGACGTGTCCGCCGTGAGTTCTCGGCGAACAGCGAGCGCGCGTCGGTACAACTCAAGGGTCGATCCCTCCACGCCGTCTTCAACTTCGACAGACGACTCGCCGAACCACGGCGGTTGCGGCAGGTGCGCGGAGCCTGTGCCGAATCCGAACGAGGTGCCGGACCGGGTCCACGGGAGCGGAACCCGGCATCCGTCACGGCCAGGATCGGCCCCTGCCGTTCGCACGTACGTCGGGTCTTGGCGGAATTCCTTGGGGATATCCCCGACCTCGTGGAGCCCGAGTTCCTCGCCTTGGTAGAGGTAGGTCGACCCGGGCAGCGCGAGGAGGAGCAGAACGCCGGCACGCGCACGGCGGATCCCGAGCTCACGATCGAGGACTACCTCGGGTCCGCCGGCCAGCAGCCAGTCCCGACCGTCTTGAGGGTGCTCGGGGGTGCCCTGCGCGAGCCCATACCTCGTCGCGTGACGAACGACGTCGTGGTTGGACAGCACCCACGTCGAACTGCTTCCCGCCGTGGCGGCGAGACGCAGGTTCCGGTCGATAATCTGACGAAACTCAGCTGCGTCCCAGTTGGCCCGCAGGAGGTCGAAGTTGAACGCCTGCCCCAGGCCGCCCTGGCTCGCGTACCGTCCGCGCCGTTCCGGCAGGACCCATGCTTCTGCGACGGCCGTCAGCGGTGGATCGTAGGCCTCAAAGACCGTTCGCCACTGCGCGTAGACATCGTGCACGTCGTCGCGGTCGAACAGGGGGTGTGCACCGGGACCCATCTGAGCCATCTGCGCGTCGCTCGGCAGATCGTCGGGCAAGTCTTTGGCGAGCATGTGCGCCACGTCGACCCGGAAGCCCGCGACGCCGCGATCCGCCCAGAAGCGAAGCGTGGTGAGAAAGTCGTCACGAACCTCTGCGTTGTCCCAGTTGAGGTCGGGCTGTTCGGCGGCGTGGATGTGGAGGTACCACTGCCCGTCGGGCACCTGCGTCCACATCAGACCCCCGAAGCCGCACTCCCAGTCAGCCGGGGGCGTCGAACCGTCCGGGCCACGACCGTCCCGGAAGTGATACCTGTCTCGCGCGGGCGATCCTTGGGGCGATGCCAGGGCTTCGCGGAACCACGCGTGCCGGTTCGACGTGTGGTTCGGCACGATGTCGATCACGACGCGGATCCCCTCCGCCTTGAGCGCGCCCACGAGATCGTCGAAGTCGGCGAGCGTGCCGAGTCGGGGATCGACGTCTCGGTAGTCGTCGACGTCGTAACCGCCGTCAGCAAGAGCCGAAGGATAGAACGGGCTCAGCCACACGGCATCGATACCCAGCCGAGCGAGGTAGGGCACGCGCGAGGTGACGCCCGGGAGGTCACCAATTCCGTCGCCGTTCGAGTCGGCGAAGGACCGGGGGTACACCTGGTAGACGACCGCATGTCGCCACCAGTCGCGGTCAGCGGACTCTGAACCGATCTCCATGGCACCAACCTAGGTACTGCGCCGCCGATCGGCACGTTCACAAATGTCAGTGAGCCCACCGCTCAGGTGGTGGTGGCGCCGACGCTGCAACAGGGATCGGCGGGCGTCGGCAGCAGTGGGGAACGTCGCGCCGCCAATCCGGGGGCCCTTTCCGGGGTGTCCCTGGGCGGACAATGTCGCGCGGCCGTCGCTGGGTTCTTCACCTGGAAAAATTCAGCGCGCCCGGAGGGATTCGAACCCCCAACCTTCTGATCCGTAGTCAGATGCTCTATCCGTTGAGCTACGGGCGCACGGTCGTTAAACCGAGACACGAGTATACCGGCTTGCACTGCGTCGAACGGCCAAGGATCGGGCGCCCACGACCCGACGAAACCGGCGCCTGCTAGAAGACGGTGTAGCCGCCGTCAACGACAAGGACTTCCCCCGTCGTGAAGGTTGAAGCGTCGCTCGCAAGGTACACAATCGCGCCCGCCAGCTCCTGGGGCTCGCCTACGCGCCTCATCGGAGCGTCGTCCTTCCAGTGTCGCTGAAACCGAGGTTCGTCGACCGGCGACATGTCAGTGCGCATGTATCCGGGCGCGAGGGCGTTGACTCGCACTCCGTAGGGCGCCCATTCCGCAGCAAGCGAGCGGGTGAGGTGGTGCACGGCCGCCTTAGAGGCGTTGTATGCCGGCTGCCAGTTGGGCCGGTTCACGATCTGCCCCGACATCGACCCCACGTTGACGATGACGCCAGAGCCCCGCTCCACCATGTGCCCCCCAAATACCTGGCATCCCAGCCACACGCCATCGAGGTTGACGCGCATCACGGTGCGCCAGTCGTCGTCTGTGGTCTCGAGTGCGGATTTCATCTGCCCGACGCCTGCGTTGTTGACGAGGATGTCAACGCCGCCAAACTTCGCCAGCGCGTCGGACAGCATCCTCTCGACATCCGCGCGCACCGAGACGTCCCCGAGCACGACGAGATGACCGCGGCCGCGCGTGCCCACCTCGTCCGCGACACGGCGACCGGCGTCGGCGTCCCTGCCCACAATGACAATGTTTGCGCCGGCGTCGGCGAGCGCGAGCGCGAAGGTGCGCCCGAGGCCGCGGGTCGCGCCGGTGACAACTGCGGTGCGCCCGGTGAGATCAAACAGCGACAACGTGTCGGTCACAATGAGACTCCTTCGCCTCAAGCCACTCTATTGGGGGCGAGGCGAGACAGAGGCGGCGGATTCGCGGAGGGTGCCTTGCTGGCGAACGTCGACTCCTCGCGATCGCATCTCCCGAGCACGGGCGCCGGTCGACGCTGACTCATGGACCTGGGAGCGGAGACGGTGGGATTTGAACCCACGGAGGGCTTTTAACACCCTCACGGTCTTAGCAGGACCGCGCACTAGACCAGACTATGCGACGTCTCCCTGAACGGTTTCACACAGTACCGGGCGGACGCCACGGCGAGCAAAGCGGGCGCGCTAAAACGCGGGCGGGTGATCAGTCCGCCCACGCCGCGGGCCTGTCAGCAGCCGCACGCGCCGCCGCAGCAGCCGCCGCCATTGGTCGCAGAACTCATCATTGTGGTCACCTCCCTTCGATATATGTCTAAGGCGAGAGTGACGCGTGATTCGACATATGTCAAATTGTTTGGGAGGCTTGTTGCGTGCCCGCAAGCCTGCCATTGATCGACGCCACGCCGCAGTTGTGCTGCCCTCCGCTCGGCGCACCAAGCCCGGATCCGGCCCGTGATGCCGACGAGATCGCGGCGCGCCTGCGCGCACTGGCCGATGCCGGAAGAGTGCGAATCGTCCAGAACCTCGCGTGCTGCAAGGGCCACGAGATGACGACCCACGAGACGGCGCAACTCCTCGGTGTCACGGACGCCACCGCCAATCACCATCTCAAGCAACTCGAACGGGCTGGGCTCGTCGCGAGCCGTCGTCACGGCTCGAGCGTCTACTACCGCCTCCAGCTCGGGGCGACCCAAGCGATCGCCGACGCGCTCAACGTGCGCTGCGGTGCCGCCTGTCACTGCGCCTAGACGAGCCTCTTGGCGGAGAGTGTGGGATTCGAACCCACGGAAGCTTGCACTTCAACAGTTTTCAAGACTGTCACCTTCGGCCGCTCGGTCAACCCTCCTGTGGCGCGCTAGGCGCCACGGCCATTGTGCCAGCCTGCGGGCAGCCCCGGGCTCACGACGACGAGTTGGTAGAGTTCCGCGACCTTCGCAAGATCCACGTCGTAGGTGACGATTGAGTCAATGGCGGGATGCGCGACGGCGGCACCGAGATGAAGCGCGGCAAACGGCTTGAGAACCGCCGACGCATGCGTCGACACCGAAACATTGTCGTCAGAGAACTTCACGATCGGAAGTTTCGCACGCACGTTCTCGACAACTTCGAACGCACGATCCTTGCTTTCCCGCGGATACAGTTCCGCAGCCTGCCGCAATTCGGTCAGGCCCAGTTGAGTCGTCACGAGGCTTCCGAGACGGGGTACCGCCCACGCGCTGAATTCGTCGAAGAAGCGCACCCCAGGAAGGAAGCGAATCAGGGCCGATCCGTCAGCGTAGATCACGGTGTCAGGCTATCGCCAAGCACCACGAGCGATTGCGTCACGCCCCCTTGAGGCGCCGCATGGCCAACTGAACGACCGCGATGAGGGCCTGCTTCGTGGCGGCCTTGTCGCGCGCGTCGGTGTAGAACATCGGGGTCTCGTCATCCACCCCGAGGGCCTCGCGAACGTCCTGCAGGGCGTGGCGGGCGACCCCGTCAAAGCAGTTGACACCGACGACGAAGGGGATGCCGCGGCCTTCGAAGTAGTCGACCGCCGGGAAGCATTGGTCCAACCGCTCCGTATCGACGAGCACGACGGCGCCGATGGCGCCACGTACGAGGTCGTCCCACATGAACAGAAAGCGATCCTGTCCGGGGGTGCCGAAGAGGTAGAGCCACAACGCTCCAGGGAGGGCGATGCGGCCAAAGTCCATGGCCACCGTCGTCGTGGTCTTCCGGTCGGTCACGCCGCCGGCGTCGTCGACGCCAACCGAGTGCTCCGTCATGGCCGCCTCGGTGTTGAGCGGATCGATGTCGGAGATCGACCCGATGAAGGTCGTCTTGCCGACGGCGAAGCCGCCTGCGATGACGATCTTGACGACCGTTGGGGCAACGGACTGGCGCGGCGCTGACGCTACCGGCGCGCTATAGGGCTGCGATGCCATCGAGGACACTCTCCAAGAGACTCAGGGACAAACCGCCGGAAGGATCGTGACTGTTCGCGTCCGTAGCGGTGCCGGCCGTATGGATTAAGAGGTAGTTGCCGTTGGAAAGATCCGTGACCAGCACCCGCACGACGCCAAGCGGAAGCCGGGTGTGTGCGGACAATTCCGCGACGGATTGGTACTGGCCCGTCGCGAGCTTGAGAATCTTCTTCTTCTCCGACGTGAGCCCTCTCCACGTCGGATCAGTTGACGTCGACTCGACGAGAGCCTCCATGGGGAGGTCGACGCTCGCCGCGCTCACACGACCGCCCGTGACCGCGTAGGGGCGCACGGCGTACGCCTCCTGCTCGAGGTCCTGGTCGTCCGCGTGAGGTGTCATAGGGGTGCCTAAGAACGAATCTTTCCATCCGTAGGCAACGCGCGCCGCATTTCGGTGATGAGTTGGGGCGTCAGCGCGCTCTCCGTGCGAGATACCAGCAGCGTCATCTCATACCCGACCAGCCCAACATCGCACGATGCTTCTGCGGCGACTGCGAGCACCGAACCGTTCGACACGCTCATGAGGAAGAGGAAAAGTTCGTCCATCTCGATGATCGACTGCCGTACGTCCCCCGCATCGAGGCGGCGCGCGGCGCCGCGGGTCAGGCTCGCCATGCCCGCGACGATCGCCGCGAGCGTGTCGCCACCGGTCCGGTCAAGATTCTTTGACATCGCCATGAGGAGGCCATCTGCGCTCACGACAAGCGTGTGTCGAGTGCCGGGAACGGTCTGCACGAAGTTGTCGAGCAGCCAGCCAAAATTCGTGGCCTCTGTGCTGATCGCGTTCACTGGTCCTCCTGGTGGATGCAGCGCCCTGACGGGCACTCTGCGGGTTCATGTAGGTCAGTCATTATCTATTCCTTCGAGTCCGCGGATTCGCGGTCGTCGCTCTCGGCGTCCTTGCGCGCGCGCTCAGCTCCGGAGTAGAAACTCGCGTAGCGGCTGCGCACCTCGTCGGCATCGCGTTCCATTGGCGTCGTTGCCGGAGCTTCGTCGAGCGGTGTCACTTCAACCGGCGGCGCGTCGACAGAGCGCCTGCGCTGCAGCCCCGCCCGTG
Source organism: Demequinaceae bacterium (assembly GCA_024643505.1). Taxonomy (GTDB): domain Bacteria; phylum Actinomycetota; class Actinomycetes; order Actinomycetales; family Demequinaceae; genus Demequina. Next base: position 547 of record JAHEMW010000060.1, on the reverse strand, counting down.
TCTTTTCAATCTGTGGCCGTGACGAGGCGAGCGAACTGAACTCGGAAAAGACGCTTGTGAGGTCCGAATTGTCGTCGTCGTCGAGCGGTTCAGGCTGAATTTCGACGATGGGACGATAGGCAATCCGGGTGTCTGGCGCTGACGCAGCGAGCGCGCCGGCTCCGGCGGCCTCCCAGCCCATTGGCTGAGCGAGCTCGTCCGCGGTGTACTTCGCCTTTGACGTCTCCGGCTGTGGCTCAGGTTCGGGCACCGGCGCACTGGCGGTGTACAGGCTGGAGGACTCGTACTGCGGCTGGTAGTCGAACATCGGGTCTGGTGCAAACGTCTGCTTGAGCAGCTCATCTTGAGACGGCACCGTTGGCGGCGCGGGGAGCTCCGCTACGGGATCCGGCTCAGGGCTTGCCGCCCACATCGGTGCCATCGATGCGGGGATGGGGAATTCAGGAAGTTCTTCGTCGGTATCGACTGGCGTAAACGCGGCGCCGAATACAGAAGTTGCTGGCGCGGGTTCGGGCTCAGGCTCGGGCTCAGGCTCAGGCTCAGGCTC
>JAHEMW010000157.1 GCA_024643505.1 Demequinaceae bacterium | reverse complement strand
AAACGTCGTGTGACATGGCGGTGAGCAGGGTGAAGCGCCCGTCAATGGTCCCGCCGACGTGCACCCGATGTCCCCCGTTTCCGTTTCGCCTACGTCATCGTACGTTGCGACGGAATCTCCGCGTGATGGGGCCGACGACGTCCTTCACCTCGTCAACGCGCATTACCCGTAGGGCGATTCCGTAGACCACGAGCATCACCACAGCGGTGCCAAGGACGATCCCAATGGCGACGAAAAAGCCCGACCAGCCGGCGACGTCCGCGACGCCCGGAAGAAGCGCGCTCAGCCCAAAGCCCGCGAGTCCGGCGAGGACCGCCGCCGCAAACGCCTTGAGGTGGGTCCCGAGCACGCGCCGGCCGTCAAGTCCACCGAGTCGCCGATGAAGCCCGCGCAGTCGCAGCACGACCGCAACCAAATTCGAGGCGGATAGACCGAGCGCGACCCCAACGGTCCACCAGTGCGGGTCCCACAGGCGTTGCGCACCCCAAGCAACGGCGATCCATGTGAGCGCCATCGGAATGTGGATAAAGAAGATCGCGCGCGCGTCCTCAAGCACAAAGTAGACGCGCTTCATGAACACCATGGCTCCCAACGGCACGAGGCCGACGCTGAGCGCAATAAGAACCTGCGCGACCGAGACGATGACGACGGGCGTCGCCGTGGGTAGCGCGATTCTCACGAGCATCGGCGCCGTCGCGATGAGGACTGCCGCTGCGAAGAACGTGAAGACGGCGACCGCCCGGATTCCGCGCGAGATCTCCGCGCGCAGCGCGGTCATGTCCCCGCGAGCCGCCATGCGGGACATCGATGTCATGAGCGCGGTCACGATCGACACAGTGATGAGGGAGTGGGGCACGAGATACAACATGAGCGCGTTGAAGTACGCGGCGTTGCCGGCGATCGAGGGATCGATGTTTCCCGGGTTGGCCGCCGAAGCCACACGCGTTGCGTATGCGACGCTCACTTGTTCGACCAGCACGGCCGACAGCGCCCACGCTGCCACGATGCGAACCGTGCGCAATTCGCCCTTGGGGCCGCGCCAGACCCATCGCGGCCGGTAACCTCCGCGCAGCAACGGCCACAGCAGAATCCCCGCTTGCGCCGCGATTCCTAGCGTCGCCGTGCCGGCGAGTAGCGCGATGCGCCCGCCATCCCACGCAAGGGACTCGTCGACGCCAACCGCGTAGCGCCCATAGATGCCGATGTAGACGCTCAGCCCCACGATCCCGATGACGTTGTTCACGGCGGGCGACCACATGAATGGGCCAAACTGTTCGCGAGCGTTCAGCACCTCGCCCAAAATCGTGTACGCACAGTAGAAGAACAGTTGCGGGATCACCCAGAATCCGAACGCGGTCGCCAGCGCTATCTGATCGTCAGACCACCCTTGCGAGTACAGGCGCACCGCAATTCCGGAGCCGAGCGTGAACGCCACGGCAACGGCAAACGAGATCGAAAGCCCGAGCGTGACGATGCGGTCGACGGTTCGCTTCCCGTCTTCTCTGCTGAAAGCGCGCACGATCTGCGGCACGAGCACCGCGTTGAGCACGCCGGCGGCGAGTACCGCAAACAGTGCGTTCGGAATCTTGTTCGCGACGTCGTACGAGTTTGCGCCCGCGGCGTTGACGCCGATGGCCGCAACGAGGAAGGCATTCTTGATGAACCCGAGGAACCGCGAGACGAGGGTGCCGGATGCCATGATCGCGGTGACGCGCTTGAGCGAGCGGCTTCCCTTCGCGGGCAGGTCCGGCGCGATCGACTCCGGCTCACTCATCGTCGTACTCGAGTGCCTCGGCGGCTTCTTCTGGGCCGAGTCGAGTTGCTCGCCGGCCGCGCCGGACGGTGCGGATGACGCCCGCCGCCAGGAGCAAGACGAGCCCCGCGGAGAACACCGCCGTGACGGCGTTCCCCCAGTCGGCCCGCACACGAATGCGCAGCGCTTGGGGTGATGCCACGGCCTCCCCGAGCGAGTTTCGCAGCACGATCGTGCTCGAGACGTCTGCGCTTGAGACCCCCTCGACGGGAACGAGCGCCGTGGCTTCGCCATGCGCGGGCACCGTCACGACGGGCGCGTCCTTGATGATGAGGTTCGCCGACGTCGACGTCACGACGACCGTCACCGTTGAATCCACATCGAGATCGTTGTGGACGACGATCGGCACCTTGCCGGACGAAGCGATGAGATTGACGTCCGATCCCGCATTCACGCCGAGGGCGTCGAGCGTCGCATCGACACGGGTGAGCGAGAACCCGACAGTGGCGGCGCGGATCTCCGGGCTGTCGCGGAGGCCGAGCGCGAGCGGTCGCAGCAGCGTGCCAGCGCCGGGAGTCACGATGGAGGCAGCTTCCTCCGCCGTGTCCGCAAGCGACACGAGGCGTTCGAGTCGCCTCGCGAGAGAAGCCACGTCTCTGGGGCTGACGTCGCCATCGCGCGGCGCAGTCCCGGCCACGCTCGCTTCCGCGACATGGCGTCCGCCAACGACTGCCGCAACCGTGGACGGCTTCACCCAGGGCGCGTCCATGAGGCGCACGAGCGACTGCGAGGGGCCAGCGTCCGGCAGGACCCATCCCTCCCCTGGCGATATCACG
>JAHEMW010000059.1 GCA_024643505.1 Demequinaceae bacterium | reverse complement strand
TGCTCATTGGCGCCTTCGAAGTGGTGCGCGTCGGCGTGATCGTCTCCGCTGTCGGCGTTGTGCTCGCGGCGTTGTATGTACTCCTGACGTATCAGCGAGTGTTTACGGGGCCGCCACGCGACGGGCTCCCCGAGGCTCCCGAGTTGTCGATTCGTGAGCGCTTTGTGCTGTGGCCGCTCGTCGGCCTGATGCTCATCCTCGGTTTCGTGCCTGCGATCGCGCTTCACGTTCTGAGCGCACCCGCAGCCGTCATCGTGTCGACCGTCGAGGAGGCCGGCAAGTGAGCTTCACTACCCCCCTGATTACCTGGGCACCGCTTCTGCCGATCCTGATCGTGCTCGGTGCCGCCGCGCTCGGCGTTCTCGTTGAGGCGGCGATGCGGACGGCGGCAGCGCGGCGCATCGTGCAGGTGTCGTTGTCGCTCATCGCCCTGATCGCCGCGTTCGTCGCCACCGTGGGGCAGTGGCTTGGCCTCGACGGCGCGGGCACCGTCGTACTCAAGGACATGCTCGTCGTCGATCGCCAGGCGCTCGCGTGGCAGTCGATGTTGCTCGTGTTCGGCGTGCTCGGGACGCTCCTGTTCGCCGCTCGCACGCGTGCGCGAGAAGAAGCCTTCACGTCACTCGGCTCCGCCGCGCCGGAATCGCGAGAGGAGACGCTCGCTCGCCGGGCGGGCCTGCAGGTCACAGAAGTGTTCCCGCTCGCTCTGTTCGCCGTTGGCGGCATGATGCTCTTCACCTCCGTGACGGACTACATCTTCCTGTTCGTCGCCCTCGAGGTCTTCTCGCTTCCGTTGTACATACTCGTGGCGCTTGCCCGACGCCGGCGACTGTTGTCTCACGAGGCTGCGCTGAAGTACTTCCTGCTGGGCGCATTCTCGTCGGCCTTCTACTTGTTCGGCGTCGCACTCATGTACGGCGCCACTGCGTCGACCTCCTTCTCAGGCGTCGCGTCGGCCCTGCGACTCACCGCTGGAAACGACGGTCTCGTGATCGCGGCGGCGGTCATGATCGTCGTCGGACTGTTGTTCAAACTCGGTGCCGTTCCATTCCATTCGTGGACACCCGACGCCTACCAGGGCGCCCCAACGCCGGTCACCGCCTTCATGGCTGCAGCCACGAAGGCGGCGGCGACGGCCGCGCTCGTGCGGATCCTTCTCGGTAGCCTCGCGGCGCTCGAGTGGGAACTCAACTGGGTGATCTGGACAGTCGCGATCGCTTCGATGGCGCTCGGCACTGTCGTCGCGCTGGTCCAGGCGGACATCAAGCGGATGCTCGCCTACTCGTCGATCGCGCACGCGGGATTCATCCTCGTCGCGCTCGCCGGATTCTCGCCGGCCGCCCTCAGCGCGCTGCCGTTCTACCTCACGACGTATGGCATCGCGACGATCGGTGCGTTCGCGGTCGTGACCCAGGTTCGCGAGCGTAGCGAGGAGTCCGTGACGGGCGAGGCCACCAGGCTCGGACAGTGGGCTGGACTTGGCAAGCGGTCGCCGTGGCTCGCGACCGCCATGTCTCTGTTCTTGCTCTCGTTCGCCGGCATCCCGTTGACGGCGGGCTTCATCGGGAAGTTCGTGGCGTTCCGCGCCGCCATCAACGAAGGAGCGTGGCCGCTCGTGCTCGTCGCGGTCCTGGCGTCCGCCGCGGCGGCCTTCTTCTACGTTCGACTCATCGTGCTCATGTGGTTCACGGACGTGCCGGAAGGTACCGAGGACGCGATCGAGATCGAGTACTCGCCGCTCGCCCGCACGGTCATTGTGTTCGCAGTCGCGGTGACGGTGACGCTCGGTGTGTTGCCTGCCCCGTTGCTCGCGGTTGCCGAGGACGCCGCCGTGCTCGTGGTCGGCGTCACGAGCTAGCGGTGGCCGTTTCCATCGGCGGGCGCGCGCTCGAGGCCGTGCTTGAGCCCCGGCTCGCGCTCATCGAGGAGCGGTTGCGTGACGCCGTCTCGCAGTCCGACGCGCTCGCGGACGCGACGTCGCGTCACCTCGTTGACGCAGGGGGTAAGCGCCTGCGGCCGCGCCTCACCTTGCTCACGGCGCTGCTCGGCGACGCATCGCGACCCGAGGTGCTTGACGCGGCGGTCGTCGTTGAGCTCACCCACCTCGCGACGCTGTACCACGATGACGTCATGGATTCCGCTCCTACTCGTCGCGGGGTGACGGCTGCTCACGAGGTGTGGGGCAACTCGGTGGCGATCCTCACGGGCGACCTCCTGTTTGCGCGCGCTTCGTCTGTCGTCGCCGACTTAGGACCTCAGGCCGTCCGGATTCAGGCGCGCACCTTTGAACGGCTGTGCCTTGGGCAACTCCACGAAACCGTCGGGCCACGCCCCGACGAGGACCCGGTGGCCCACTATCTTCAGGTGCTCACGGACAAGACCGGTTCGCTGATCGCCACGTCGGCGATGTTCGGCGCCATGTTTGCCGGCTGCAAGGCGTCGCTCGTGCAGCAGGTCGCGAATTTTGGCGAACTCGCGGGCGTCGCATTTCAACTTGCGGATGACGTCATCGATATCCGCTCGGACGCCGCGACGACGGGGAAGACCCCAGGCACTGATCTTCGCGAACGCGTGGCGACGATGCCCGTGTTGCTCCTGCGCCGCCGGGTTGCGGAGGGCGGATCCGACGACGATCGTGCGCTGCTCGCGGCGATCGACGGAGACCTCTCAAGCGACGACGCGCTCGCGGCGGTTGTCGCGAGACTCGCGTCCCACGCCGTCACCGACGAAACTGCGGACCTCGCCCGCGAATGGAGTTTTCGTTCGATCGAATCGATTGCCAACCTCCCCGACGGCGACGTGAAGGATGCTCTCATCACGTTCGCGGAGGCGCTCGTCGCTCGCACGGCGTAATAGCGACAGCGGCTCCGTCACGTCGCTCGGTGTGGCTCGGCTAGTGCGGCAGTCCCGTGTCGACGAGCCCACGCGAGACGCGCAGTCGGTGGTGCACGCGCGCAAACACGAGCCGGTCGACGGCGAGGGTGAAGGCGAGCACGATGATGATGGTCGCCATCATTTCGCTGAGGTCGCCCGACGTGCGTGAGGCCTGAATGACGTCGCCGATGCCGGTGCCAGAAAGGGCGCCCGAGAAGATCTCGCCCGCGACGAGGCAACGGAACGCGATTGACCATCCGAGTTCGAGGCCGGTCGTGATGCCGGGAAGCGCGGCGGGAAGAATAACGTGGCGGCGCAATGTCCGGCCTTCGGCGCCGAAGGTGCGCCCCGCGCGAATGAGCAACGGCGGCACGTTCTTCACGGCCGTGCGTGTAGCGAGCATGATCGCTGGCATGGCGCCAATGGTGACAACGGCCGCGAGTGACGCTGGCGAGGTGCCAAGCACGATTGCCGCGACGGGAATCCACATGCTCGTCGGCATGCCCTGCAGCGCGGCCAGATACGGCGAGAAGCCACGGTCAGCCCAAGGCCGCGAGCCGAGGAGGAGACCGAGACTCACGCCTCCGATCGCCGCAACCGCGAAGCACACGCCCATGAAGCCTGCCGTGCGGAAGAAGATGCTCCACAACTGCCCGGAGCGCGCCATCGCCCAGAGCTGCGACGCGGTGTCCGCCGGTCCGGGAAGGCTGTCGATCACGAGCGACGCCAGCGCCCACAGGAGTGCGAGCGCGAGGCCGACGGAGACGGCTGGCCCACCCCGATGCCACCAGTTCGGCGCGGCGCTAGATGCTGACATGGCTATCCTCCGCGGTGCGTGGCGCGGTGATGCCAAGTTGGTCGGCGGCGTCGAGCAGGCGCCTCGCCTCCTGCGCCAACGCCACGACCCGCTCTGACTCCACGACCCGCGGCCTCGGTAGTTTCACGCGAACCTCGCCCATGATCCGGCCGGGGCCCGACGACATGACGACGACGCGATCGCCGAGCGCGACGGCCTCGCGCACGTTGTGAGTGACGAACACGATCGTCGTTCCGGTTTCGCGCCACAGTTCCTGGAGTTCGACGTGCAGTCTGTCGCGCGAGGGTGCGTCAAGTGCTGAGAACGGCTCGTCCATGAGCAGCACTTCGGGGCGCATCGCGAATGCACGCGCGAGCGCGGCGCGCTGTCGCATGCCGCCAGACAGTTGGTGCGGATGCATGGCCGCGGCGTCCGTGAGCCCGACCTTTGCGAGCCACATCGCGACCGTCGCGTCGGCATCGCTCCGACCAGAGTTCCTCAGTCCAAAAGCGACGTTGTCGGCTACCGACAGCCACGGGAACAGCGCGTGTTCTTGGAACACCATGATTCGGTCAGGTCCGGGCCCTCGAACGTCCGCATCCTCGAGCGCGACCCGACCGGCGGTCGGGCGGGTGTGCCCGGCGATGAGGTCGAGGAGCGTCGATTTGCCGCATCCGGAGGGTCCGACGATGGAGACGAACTCCCCGGCAGCGATGTCAAGTGACACGTCGACGAGGGCGACCCGACCACCGTCGCCATTCGCGAACGACTGCGTGACCGACTCGAGTCCGACGCGCGCGCCCATCAGATGCTCACGTACCCGTCCGCGCCGGTGCCCGGTGCGGACGCGCGTGCGGTTCCCGCGGCAAGCGTGTTGCCATCGTGCGGATCGACGATGCAGAACGCGCCGGTGCGGCGGTGTGTGCCGTAGTCCTCGATGGGTAGCGGTTGGGCGAGTTGCACACTGACCACCCCGATGTCGTTCAGCGCCAGTTCGTGTCCGGGGACGATCGACGCGTCAAGGGTTCCGCCCGGAAGGGAAATGTCGAGGATCCCATCGATCGAGGTGACCATGGCCGTCACGAACGATGACCCGTGTTGCACGAGCACCCGTTCGCGCGCGCGCAGGGGACGCTGCGCCAGCCAGGCGATATGCGCATGGAAATTCCTCGTGGGCAATGCGGCTCCGGCCGTCGACGAAAGGAGGTCGCCGCGTGCGACGTCGACGTCGTCGGTGAGACGGATCGCCACGGATCGACCCGCGACCGCCTCGTCGAGCGGGCCGTCCGCGGTGTCGATGGCCGCCACTGTGGTCGATCGCCCGGATGGCTGGACGCTCACGGCGTCGCCGACGCGGACGGTTCCCTCGACCACCAGGCCCGCATATCCGCGGTAGTCGCGGTACGCGGGCGCGATCGCGGCATCTTGTGGGCGCAGCACCCACTGGACCGGAAGGCGCCACCCGGAATCAGCCGCGGACGCCGCCAGTTCGTCAGTGTTTGGCAGCGTCTCGAGGAGGTCGAGGATGGTCGGACCGGAATACCATGTCGTGCGCGTCGACCGGTCTGCGACGTTGTCGCCGTCGAGCGCGCTCACAGGCACGCACACGACATCATCCAGACCGAGCTTGGTCGCATGGGCGGCCACCTCGCCCGCGATGCGATCAAAAGGAGCCTGCGCGAACTCGACGAGGTCGATCTTGTTGACCGCAATCACCACGTGCGGGACCCGCAAGAGGGCGGCGACGGCGAGGTGGCGGCGCGTCTGCTCAACGACTCCAAACCGAACGTCGATGAGCACCACGAGCACATCCGCCGTCGACGCACCCGTCACAGTGTTCCGCGTGTACTGCACGTGCCCGGGGCAGTCGGCGAGGATGAAGGTCCGACGCGGCGTCGAAAAATAGCGGTAGGCGACATCGATGGTGATGCCCTGCTCGCGCTCGGCACGTAACCCGTCAGTGAGTAGTGCAAGGTCGACGCCGTCCCCACCTCGCTCGCGGCTCACGCGTTCCATCGCTTCGTACGCGTCGGCGAGGATCGACTTCGTGTCGTGCAAGAGGCGGCCGACGAGCGTCGACTTGCCGTCGTCGACCGACCCGGCGGTGGCGAATCGCAGCAGCGACGACGATGTCGTGGTGGTCGTGGTCATTAGAAGTACCCGTCCTTCTTGCGGTCCTCCATGGCGGCCTCACTGAGTCGGTCGTCGGCGCGAGTTGCGCCTCGCTCCGTGATGCGTGTTGCCGCAACCTCCGCGATGACGTCGGCGATCAGGGAGGCGTCGGACTCGACCGCACCGGTGCAGGAGGCGTCGCCGACGGTTCGGTACCGCACGGTCTTGACTGTCGCTCGGTCACCTTCGCGCATGCGCACGCTCGGATGAGGGGTGAGCCACATCCCGTCGCGATCGAAGACGTCACGCTCGTGCGCGAAGTACAGCGAGGGCAACTCGATGCGCTCGCGCTCGATGTACCTCCACACGTCGAGCTCCGTCCAGTTGCTGAGCGGGAAGACGCGCACATGCTGTCCGGGCAGGTGTCTGGCGTTATAGAGGTTCCATAGTTCGGGTCGTTGATTGCGCGGATCCCACTGGCCAAACTCATCCCGCAGACTCACGACACGCTCTTTCGCGCGCGCCTTCTCCTCGTCGCGACGCGCTCCGCCAAACACGATGTCGTAGCCGTTGCTCGCGATTGCGTCGAGCAACGGCACGGTTTGCAGGGGGTTACGTGTGCCATCGGGCCGCTCGCGCAAACGGCCGTCGTCGATGTAGTCCTGCACGCGGGCGACCCGCAGACGCAGACCGAGGCGCGCCACGGTGGCGTCGCGGAAGGCGATCACCTCGTCGAAGTTGTGACCGGTGTCGACGTGCAGCAGTTCGAACGGGACCCTGCCGGGCCAGAACGCCTTCGTGGCGAGGTGAAGGACGACGACGGAGTCCTTTCCGCCGCTGAAGAGCAAGACTGGCTTTCGTGCCGACCCGATTGCCTCGCGAATGATGTGGATTCCTTCGGACTCGAGCGCGTCGAGCGTCGTCAGGCGGTGTTCGGTGTTCGTCACAGGTGAATTCCGCATTCCGTCTTGTCCTGCCCGCTCCAACGCCCGGAGCGGGGATCCTCGCCCGGCGCGACGCGCCGCGTGCACGGCGCGCATCCGATGCTCGGATACCCCTGCGCGACGAGCGGATTGCGCGGCAGGTCGTGGGTCACCTGGTAGGTCTCGACGTCCTCGTCGTTCCACAGCGCGAGGGGGCTGATCTTGACAAGTCCGTGCGTGTCATCCCACGAGACGGGCGCCAGCCCCGCCCTGGTCGCCGCGTCCACGCGGCGCGCGCCAGTGACCCACGCGTCATACCCAGTGAGAACTCGTGCAAGCGGGTCAACCTTTCGCATGAAGCAGCACGTATCGGGGTCTCGAGCGAAGAGGTCCTTGCCGAATTCGGCGTCCTGCTCGGCGACGGATTGGCGCGGAGTCACATTGACGATGGTGATGGGGAACTGTGCCGCGGCGGCGTCGCGGGTGGCCACCGTCTCGGGGAAGTGATACCCAGTCTCGAGGAACAGCACGTCCACGCCGGGAAGATTGGTCGCGAACAGATGGGGCAAGATCGTGTCCTGCATCGAGGCCGCGACCGCGAGGCGCGGGCCAAAGGTTGCCGCAGCCCAGGCGGCGATCACGTCCGCGCTCGCGTGCTCGAGGCGCGCGTTCACCTCCGCGCACGTGTCGGCACCCCACTGCGTGGGGTTCTTCGCGACGATCTCGGTCACGTTCATGAGATGAGGTCCTCCTCCACGCGGAACGCCCAGTCGGCGAACGGTTCATCGGGTGTGCGAGTGGCGAGGAAGTTGCGCGTCACTCGCTCGACGTAATCCGGCATCCCATCCGCCTTGACCTTGTGTGCCCTGATTTTGCGCCCAAAGTCGTTGTCGTCTCCGCGTCCGAGGCGCCCGCCGAGGTGCACTTGAAATCCCGGCACCTGCTCGCCGGACTCGTCGTCGAGCACCAGTTGACCCTTGAAACCGATGTCGGCGACTTGAATGCGCGCGCAGGAGTTGGGGCAGCCATTGACGTGCACGGTAATTGGTGTGTCGATGGTGGGGAATGCCGCGTCGAGCCGTTGCACCAGGTCGCGGGCGGTCGCCTTAGTCTCGACGATCGCGAGCTTGCAGTACTCAATCCCCGTGCACGCCATGACGTTTCGGTGGAACTCGCCTGGCTGCGCGTCGAGTTCGAGTGCTCGCAGCCCGTTCACGACGTCGTTGACTCGGTCCTTCGGCACATCGAGGATGAGGATCTTCTGGAGCGGGGTGAGCCGAATGCGGTCCGATCCAGCGGCGTGGGCGAGGTCCGCGATCGCGGCGAGTTTGTCTCCCGAGATGCGTCCCGCTACCGCCGCAGCGCCGACGTAGAAGTTTCCGTCGCGCTGCTCATGGATTCCCACGTGGTCGCCGCGGTCCCCTGGCTTCGCGGTCTGAGGTCCGGGTCCGTCGGGCAACGTCCACCCCAGGTAATCCGTCTCGAGCACCTGCCTGAACTTCTCGGCACCCCACGCCTTCACGAGGAACTTGAGCCGAGCGCGGGTGCGCAGTCGCCGGTAGCCGTGATCGCGGAAGATTCCGATGACGCCGGCCCAGACCTCCGCAACCTTGTCCGGTTCGACGAAAGCGCCAAGTCGAACCCCGAGGTGTGGATTGATGGAGAGGCCTCCGCCGACCCATAGGTCGTAGCCGACCCCGAGTTCGGGGTGTTCCACTGCGACGAACGCGATGTCCTGCACCTCATGGACGATGTCAGGGATGCGCGTGCCGCTGATCGCCGACTTGAACTTGCGGGGCAGATTGGAGAATTCTGGGTTGCCGATTCCGCGGTCGATGATCGCCTGGATCTGCGGCGTGGGGTCAATGAGTTCGTCCTTGGCGACGCCGGCGACGGGGGAGCCGAGGATGACTCGCGGAGAGTCGCCGCACGCTTCGGTCGTGAACAGGCCGACTTCTTCCACGCGGCGGAAGATCTCGGGGACGTCCTCGATTCGGATCCAGTGGAGTTGGATGTTCTGCCGGTCGGACACATCTGCGGTGTTCCGGCCGAAGTCCGTCGACAGCCCCGCGATCATGCGCGCCTGGGCCACGCTGAGTTGCCCGCCGTCGGAGCGCACACGCAGCATGAAGTACTCGTCGTCGAGCTGGTGCGGCTCAAGAATGGCCGTCTTGCCGCCATCGATACCTGGTCGACGCTGCGTGTACAGGCCCCACCATCGGAACCGGCCCCTGAGGTCCGTCGGAGGTATCGACCAGAACCCCCACTTGGAGTAGAGGGTCTCGATGCGGTGGCGAACCTCGAGCGGGTCGGCGGTCGCTTTGTATTCCTCGTTTGGGTTGAGCGGCGTCGGGTCGCCCGCAGCCCACTGGCCGTCCTTCGACGCAGTGCCCTTGCGCGCCTCGGCCTCGCGGGTGCGGATGAGGCGCGCTTCTTCGCGGTGGCGCCGGCGCTCGTCGGCCTCGGCGGCGTCGGGGGTCGCCGAAGCAGCGTGAGCGGTGTCCGTGGTGGGACTCACCGATCCTCCTCGAGGAAAGTGGGTACCGGCTTCCGGCGCGACAAGTAGCGCTCGGAAGGCCGAGCGCCCAGGGTCTACAGGGGAGTATCCGAGGGCGACTCAGGCCGACAGACACATGGCACAGCACATGCAGCGCGACATCGTCGCGATGGGTGCAGGGGAAGCCATGGGCGAAAGTGTCGCACATCGCGCTGCGGAACGCCACCAGGATGAGCGCGATGCCCCCATGGGTATGCCCTGGTACATGGCGCGTCGGCCGGCACCACGCGCGTCGCCGACGCGTGTCTATACTCTGGTGCCGTTGCGCCTGACGCCCGCCGTCGGCACCGAACCGAGGAATGTGACACA
>JAHEMW010000156.1 GCA_024643505.1 Demequinaceae bacterium | reverse complement strand
ACGCCATGGACCCTGCCGTCCAACCTCGCCGCCGCGGTGGGGCCCGACATCGAGTACTCGGTGGTCGTGCCCGCTGCGGGCGCGTTCGCCGGGCGTCGGCTCGTGTTGGCGTCCGCGCGCGTCGGCGCGTATGCGCGCGAACTCGGTGAGGACGTCGAGGTCGTCGCGACGATGCTGGGATCCGCGCTCGTGGGACTTGCGTATCGCCCGCCGTTTGCCGAGTTCGTCGGGCGGGCGAACGCGCATCGCGTCCTCGCCGCAGACTTCGTCTCGACCGAAGACGGCACCGGAATTGTGCACCTCGCGCCGGCCTTCGGCGAGGACGACATGGAGGCGTGCACGGCTGCGGGCATCGAACCGGTCATCCCGATCGACGCCAAGGGACGGTTTACCGCCGAGATGCCCGCGTACGAGGGCGTTCAGGTGTTCGACGCGAACCCGGCCGTGATCGCGGACCTCAAAGCGGCCGGCGTCGTGCTGCGCCACGAGACATACGACCACGCCTACCCGCACTGCTGGCGCTGCCGCAACCCGCTCATCTACCGCGCGATCTCATCGTGGTTCGTGCGCGTGACAGAGTTCCGCGACCGCATGGTCGAGCTCAACGAAGACATCACATGGGTTCCGGAGCACATTAAGCACGGACAGTTCGGCAAGTGGCTCGAGGGCGCTCGCGACTGGTCCATCTCCCGCAACCGCTACTTCGGCACGCCCATCCCGATCTGGCAGAGCGACGATCCGACGTACCCGCGCATCGACGCCTACGGATCGCTCGCCGAGATCGAACGCGACTTTGGGCGGCTGCCCCTCAACGCGTCGGGCGAGGTTGACCTGCACCGACCCTTCATCGACGACCTCACGCGACCCAACCCAGACGACCCCACCGGGGCGTCGACCATGCGCCGCATCCCCGACGTGCTCGACGTGTGGTTCGACTCAGGTTCCATGCCGTTCGCGCAGGTGCACTACCCGTTCAACAACCGCGAGTGGTTCGACTCCCACTACCCGGGCGACTTCATCGTCGAATACATCGGCCAGACCCGCGGCTGGTTCTACACGCTTCACGTGCTCGCGACCGCGCTGTTCGACCGGCCGTCGTTCAAGACGTGCGTGTCACACGGCGTCGTGCTCGGTTCCGACGGACGCAAGATGTCGAAGTCGCTGCGCAACTACCCGGACGTCAACGAGGTGTTCCACCGCGACGGCTCCGACGCGATGCGCTGGTTCCTCATGTCCTCACCAATCCTGCGCGGCGGCAACCTCGTCGTGACAGAAGAGGGGATCCGCGAGGGCACCCGGCAGGTGCTGCTGCCACTGTGGTCCACCTACTACTTCTTCACGCTCTACGCGCGGGCGGCGACCCACGGTCGGGGGTTCATCGCGCGTCGGCTTGGCGATCACGAGATCCGCGAGCTGCCCGTCATGGATCGGTACGCGCTCGCGAAGACCGCGGAGCTTATCGAAACCGTCACGGCGCAGATGGAGGCGTTCGACGTGCCTGGAGCGTCGGAGAGCCTACGCGCCTACATGGACCTGCTCACGAACTGGTACGTGCGCACGCAGCGTGACCGGTTTTGGGATGAGGACGAGCACGCCTTCAACACGCTGTTCACGATCCTCGAGACCGTGAGCCGGCTCGCCGCGCCGCTGCTGCCGCTCGTGACCGAGGAGATCTACCGCGGGCTCACCGGCGTGCGGTCGGTGCACCTCACGGGCTACCCGGTCGCCTCGCACGCGTGGGCGGACCCGTCGCTCGGCGGTGTCATGGACCAGGCGCGTGAGGTCGTCTCCGCTGCGCACGCGCTGCGCAAGGGGCGTCAGATCCGCGTGCGGCAGCCGCTGTCGCGACTCGTCGTCGCGGTCGCCGCTCCGGAGGCGCTTGCACCGTATGCCGGGCTCGTCGCGACGGAGCTCAATGTGAAGGCGGTCGAATTTGTGACGACGGACGCTTTCACGGCGACCCATGCGGTCGAGCGTCGGCTCACTGTGAATGCTCGCGCCGCGGGACCGCGCATCGGCAAGGACGTGCAGGCGGCGATCAAGGGCTCAAAGACGGGCGACTGGAGCGAGGTCGACAGCGGCGTCGTCTCCGGTGGCATCCCGCTCGAGGCGGGGGAGTACGAGCTCGCGACTGTCATCGGTGGGTCGGACTCGGACTCGGATGCGGCTTCCGTGCTGCCGTCGGGCGGCTTCGTGCTACTCGACACCGCGCTGACTGACGGACTCGAGGCCGAGGGTTACGCACGCGACCTCATCCGGACCATCCAGGACGAGCGCAAGCGCGAAGGGCTTGATGTGTCCGACCGGATCATCGTCGCGCTCGTGGTGCCGGTGGACCGCGTGGCCGCCGTCGAGGCGCACATGCAGCTCATCGCCCACGAGACGCTGGCCGAGGACCGCGAGACCGGCGTCGCGCGGGTCGCGGTGACCGCAGGTGCGGGCCTCACGGTGGTGATCAGCAAGCACTAGCGCGCGCGTCGGGCGTCGGCCCGCGCGCCGACCCGCGCGCGTTGCGCGGAGCGACCTCTCCACGCAAATCAACTGCGGAAACGGTCAATCCGGACATTTCGCCGCGAAACACGGCGTGTCGCGACTCCTCGTGTGGAGGGGTCGCAAGAGC
>JAHEMW010000155.1 GCA_024643505.1 Demequinaceae bacterium | reverse complement strand
TCTCCGTCGGCGTCAACGTTGTGCTGTCGTCGGGCGTCTCTTCGGGCCATGCCGAGGTAACGGCGCTCGGCCTTGCGCAGACAGCCGTGGGTTCGTGGGACCTTGGAGCGGCGCGCGACCTCGCTCTGGTCGTCAACTGGCGCCCGTGCGTTCAGTGCTACGGAGCGACGATGTGGTCCGGCATACGCCACCTGATCATTGCCGGCGACGGTCCCGAACTCGAGCGGCTCACCGGCTTTGACGAGGGGCCGATGGTCGACGACTGGCAGGACCAATTCAGGGCACGTGGCATCAGCGTGAGCGTCGGCGTGGGCCGAGATGCGGCGCTCGCCGTATTCGCTGAGTATGGAAAGTCAGGCGCGGTCGTCTATAACGCGCGTGGCGCAGGGGCCGTGGGCAAGGAGGAGAACTGATGGCGATCAAGACTCAACCGACGGACATTCCGGTAGAGACGTTCATTGCGAGTGTCGAGCCGCAGCGGCGGCGGGAAGAAGGCTTGCAAGTCCTGGCCATCATGCGAGACGTGACCGGCGAGCCCGGCACGATGTGGGGTCCGTCGATAGTCGGCTTCGGCACCTACCACTACAAGTCGCGCGCGTCGGAAGGCGACTGGATGAGAGTCGGATTCTCACCGCGCAAGGCGCAGTTCACGTTTTACGGTCTCAAGGACTCGCCCGAGCAGGT
Organism: Demequinaceae bacterium; assembly: GCA_024643505.1. Lineage (GTDB taxonomy): Bacteria > Actinomycetota > Actinomycetes > Actinomycetales > Demequinaceae > Demequina. The sequence continues at coordinate 1,941 of JAHEMW010000155.1, read as the reverse complement.
TGCGATGCTGGCTGAGCTCGGGCCACATACGACCGGCGTCGGCTGCGTCTATGCCAAGCGGGTCGAAGACCTCGACGCCGACGTCCTCAAGGCCCTCATTCGCATCGGATACGGGCGCGGCGACTATATCGCTTAGCGCCCCAAGGACCTTCGGCCCAGGAATCGGACGCTCGCGGTCATACCGTAGGGGGTATCAACCCCAGATGGAGATTCCCATGCCAGTTCTCACCTTCCTCAGTTCGACCGCCGGGCGCTGGACGCGCGGCATCGCCGGCGCCGGCCTCATCGTGGCGGGTCTCGTGCTAGGCGGCGCCGCGTACGCGCTCGCCGGGGTCGGCGTCGTGTTCGTGCTCGTCGGTGTGTTCGACGTGTGCTTGCTCGCCCCGCTCTTCCGCCGGCCGCTCAGCGGCGCTCGCTATCGCGCCATGACAAACGCGTAGGAGAGTTTCGCGCGCTATTTCTTGCGCGCGCGCTTCTCGCGCACGCGTACAGACACCTGAATGGGCGTGCCCTCGAAGCCGAACGCTTCACGCAGTCGGCGCTCAATGAAGCGCCGGTATTGGGGGTCAAGGAAGCCCGACGCGAACAACACGAATCGCGGCGGCCGGGCCGACGCCTGGGTCGCGAAGAGGATCTTGGGTTGCTTTCCTGAGCGAACAGGGTGCGGGTGCTCGGCGACGATCTCACCGAGGAACGAGTTGAGTCGCCCGGTGGAGACGCGCTGATCCCAACTCGACAACGCGAGGTCGATCGCCGGCAACAGCCGATTCGTGTGCCAACCGGTGCGCGCGGAGAGGTTCACCCGTGGAGCCCACGCGAGTCGGTTGAGGTCCTGTTCGATCGATCGCTCGAGCAGATACCGCTCGTCCTCGCCCACCAGATCCCACTTGTTGAACACGAGCACGAGCGCACGTCCCGCGTCCACGACTTGCGAGATCACGCGGGTGTCTTGCTCGGTGAGAGGAACAGACGCATCGAGGAGCACGAGCCCAAGCTCCGCCCGCTCAATCGCGGTCGCTGTCCTCAGGGACGCGTAGAAGTCGGCGCCAGAGGTCTGGTGGACGCGGCGGCGAATGCCCGCAGTGTCGACGAGAGTCCACGGGCGCCCACCGATCTCGACCACCTCGTCAACGGGATCGCGCGTTGTGCCTGCCACCTCATCGACAACCACCCGGTTGCTACCTGCAAGTTGGTTGAGCAGAGACGACTTGCCGACGTTCGGCCGGCCGACGAGGGCGATGCGGCGCGGCGCATTCGGGTCGGTCGCGACGACCGGCATCTCGGTGGGCAACGCGGCGATCACGGCATCGAGCAGGTCGCCCGTTCCGCGTCCGTGCAAGGCGCTCACCGGGTAGGGCTCGCCGAGCCCGAGATTCCACAGTGACGCGGCCTCGAGTTCGCCCTGCGGCCCATCAACTTTATTTGCCGCGAGCACCACCGGCTTGTGCGACTTGCGAAGCAGTTTGACGACCTGCTCGTCCGTCGCGGTGGGGCCGACCGTGACGTCAACGACGAACACGATGGCGTCGGCCAGATCGATGGCCACCTCGGCCGCCTGGGCGACGCTCAGATCCAGCCCCGTGACGTTCGTTTCCCAGCCGCCGGTGTCGACAAGCGTGAAGTCGCGCCCGGCCCATTCCGCGCGGTAGGCGACGCGGTCGCGGGTGACGCCTGGGGTGTCCTCCACGACCGCAAGCCGGCGGCCGATGATGCGATTGACGAGCGTCGACTTGCCCACGTTGGGCCTGCCCACAATCGCGAGCGTCGGCAGCGCCTCTTCGCCAAACTCGTCTTCCCGACCCTCGAGTGCAGCGAAGTCTTCGTCGCTGAGGTCGTAGGCGTCGAGGCCGGCGCGCAGCGCGGCCTCCCGCTTAGCGTCGAGGCTTTCTTCTGGGTCTGACTCGTGGGGCGCCGGCAACTGATCGTCGTCAGTCATCCGAA
>JAHEMW010000058.1 GCA_024643505.1 Demequinaceae bacterium | reverse complement strand
CGTCATCACTGAGATCACTGCCGATCCGCCGGTGAGGTAGACCAGCGTGAGCGCGGCGCCGAGGGCGCGGCCGACGAGCGACGTTGTTCCCGTGCGAAGAAAGCCCAGCAGCCAATATGCCGCGCCGAGAATCGTGCTGCCAAGCGCCACGGCACCAAGGTTCGTCTCGTCGCTGAAATGTCCGAGCATTGCGGTGTCGATGAGACCAACGAGCGGAACTGAGAGATTCGAGAGGATCGCCGGCCACGCGCGGGCAAACGCCCGCCGGTGCGGGAGGGTCGAGGCGCGCATGAGGCGACGCGAGCGTGCGAACGCCACTTACCCTTGGGGGCTATGGGACGAACAGTTCTCGCGGCGCTGGCGAGCGCAGTCATGATGGCCGGCTGCGCGAACCCGCTCATCGTCGATCCCGCGCCATACGCCGCCGACCCTGATTGTGCGCGCGTGATGCTCTCGATCCCGCCGGTCGTCGGTGGACTTGACCAGCGTGCGGCGTCATCGCAGGCAACCACCGCTTGGGGGACCGACTCCCCCATCGTCGCTCGTTGCGGCGTGGAGCCATCCGGACCAACGACCGACCAATGTGTGGCGATCGAGACGGGCGACATCACCGTCTACTGGCTGATCGTCGACGACGGCGACAACTGGCGGGCGACCGTGTTCGGCCGCAGCCCCGCGCTGGAGATGCTCGTGCCGAAGGTGCGCGCCGATCAAGCGCTCGGTGACGTGCTCGGCGAGGTGTCCGTCGCGGCCGCGCGAGCGCGTGAAAACGGCCTCGAGTGCCGGTGAACGACTAGCGCAGGCCGACGGAGCGTTCGAGCGCGGTCCGCACGAGTTTCTCAACGAGTTCGGTGTACCCGATGCCAGTCGCCGCCCACATACGCGGGTACATGCTGGTGGGCGTAAAGCCCGGCATCGTGTTGATCTCGTTCACTGTGACGCGGCCGTCGTCACCCACGAACACGTCCACCCGCGCGAGCGACTCTGCCCCCACCGCCGTGAACGCGCGTATGGCGATGCTGGCGACCTCCGCGGCGACGACATCCGCGAGCCTTGCGGGACACAGCAGCTGCACGTTCCCCTCATCGAGATACTTCGCTTCGAAATCGTAGAACGCGTGGTCCCCGCCGGTGACGATCTCGCCCGGAAGCGACGCGCGCACTCCGTCGGCCGTGGCCAGCACCGCCGTCTCGATCTCGCGGCCAACGACCGCGCGCTCGACGAGCACCTTCGGGTCGTGGCTGGCCGCGTGCGCGAGCGCGGCGGGAAGGGCCTCCCACGCGTCGACGCGCGAGATGCCCATCGACGAACCCGCACGTGCAGGCTTGACGAAAACTGGCAAGCCGAGCGCTTCAATCTCGCTCTGGCGCCCTTCGAACGCTTCGCCGGGACGGAGCACTACTCCAGGCGTGATGGGCAGGCCCGCGTCCGCAAATGCGGCGCGCATGAACTGCTTGTCCATGCCGAGCGCCGAGGCCAACACTCCCGCGCCCACGTAGCGCACATCGACCAGCTCGAGCGCGCCCTGCAGCGTGCCGTCCTCGCCCCACGGGCCATGCAGGAGAGGAAAGACGACGTCGATCTCGCCTAGCTCGTGGACGGTGCCGTCGGACAATTCAATGCGCCACATGCGATCGCCCGCAGTCACGGGGGGGCGCACAGCATGATCCGCGTGAGGCACGTGCGGCATGGTTCCGTCGACGATGCGCCACGCGTGGGGGTCGTTACTCGCCAACGTCCATCGCCCGTCGTCGGTGACTCCGATCGCGATGACGTTCCACGACTCCCGGTCGAGTGCGCCGAGGACTCCACCCGCGGTCACGCACGACACGCCATGCTCCGACGACCGGCCTCCGAAGAGCACCGCAACCGTTGGCGTCGGCGCGGACACCTAGTCGACCTCCGCCTTGCGTGGGCGGGACAGCAACGACCCAAGGACAACCTCGAGCGGCAGTTCGCCCGCGACCATCTGCACGACCGCGCTGCAAATGGGAACCTCAACGTCGACCTCTTTGGCGAGCTCGAGGATCGAGAGCGAGGTCTTGACGCCTTCGGCCGTTCCACCGGTCTTCACCAGGGCCTCGTCAAGACTGAGACCGGAGCCTATATACGAGCCAAGCATGTGGTTGCGGGACAGCGGCGACGCGCAGGTTGCGATGAGGTCGCCCATGCCCGCGAGTCCTGAGAAGGTCTCTGGCCGCGCGCCCAGCGCGAGGCCGAGCCTCGTGATCTCGGCGAGGCCGCGCGTAATGACCGTCGCGGTCGTGTTGTGCCCGAACCCGCGCCCATCCGCGATGCCGACGCCGACAGCAATGACGTTCTTGAAAGCTCCACACAACTCGACGCCGACGACGTCATCGTTCGTATACGGGCGGAAGTAGGCCGAGGCGGTCGCCTCGGCAACAAGGGCCGACGCGGTGGCGGACGACGACGCCACGACGGTTGCGGTGGGTTGGCGCTGGGCGATCTCGCGAGCGAGGTTTGGGCCAGAAACGACCGCGACGCGGGATTGTGCCACGGCAAATGACTGCTCAAGCACCTCCGACATTCGCTGGTGCGTACCCATTTCGATGCCCTTCATCAGTGACACCACCGTGGCGTGCGCAGGCAGGAGCAACGCGAAGGGAGCAACAATCTCACGCACGCGCTGGGCGGGCACTGCGACTGCGACGATGTCGACTCCTGCGAGCGCCTCTGCTGGGTCGGTTGTCGCATGAATCGCGGGCGACAAGTTGAGGCCCGGTAGCGCGCGGTCGTTGCGCTGCTCCGCGTTGATCTGCGCAATCGCCGTCTCGTCACGTCCCCAGAGTCGAACGTCGGTGCCGGCGTCGGCCAAGACGTTGGCAAACGTCGTGCCCCACGCGCCCGCTCCGAGCACTGCCGCGGTCGTCATGCGTCCTTCCGGCGCTCACGCCAGTCGAAGGGTGTCGCGGGTGCCGCCTCGCCGCGGATGTCTTCGACCATAGACGTCAGCGTAGCCATGATGCGGTCTGTTGCCTCGCGAAGCACCTCCGCATCGAGCGGCTTTGACCGCAGATCGTCGAGATCAATCGGCGGCCCGGCAACCATCGTCACGCGCTTGCGGGGTATCGGATGCGGCAATTTTCCGTATCGCGGGAGCAGTCGTTGCGCGCCCCATTGCGCGACGGGCACGACTGGGACGCCGGTCTCAAGCGCCATCCGGGCAACTCCGGTCCGGGCCGACATCGGCCACAAGTCCGGATCGCGAGTGAGCGTACCCTCGGGGAACATCGCAATGACGTCTCCTCGTCGAAGCACGTCGACGCCGGAGCTCACTGCGTCCTTGGCGTGCGACGTGCCGCGCACGACCGGAATCTGGTCCGTGGCGCGGAGCATGGCGCCGAGGACGGGGGCGTCGAATAATGGCGACTTGGCCAGGAACCTCGGCGGGTAGCCGTTGATGTACAGGTACGTCGCGAACGTGAGGGGATCCGCGTAGGTCACGTGGTTCGAGACCGCGATGAATCCTCCAGCAGCCGGCAGGTGCTCCATGCCGTGCCAGTCTCGCGTGGTCGTCGCGCGCATGAGCGCGCGGATCACCATGGCGACCGCTCGGTACGCGCGTGTGGGGGTCGTCGGCACGACTACTCGACGTTCGCGCCGAGTGCCGTCAGCTTGTCGCGGAAGTTCTCGTATCCGCGGTCAATGATGCCGATTCCGCTCACGTTCGAGGTGCCAGATGCGGCGAGGGCGGCGATCAAGTGGGAAAAGCCGCCGCGGAGATCGGGAACCTCGATGTTCGCAGCGTGGAGGGGGGTGGGGCCACTGATGACGGCACTGTGCTTGAAATTGCGCTGCCCAAAGCGGCAGGCCCTGTCGCCGAGACACTCGCGGAAGAGCTGCACGTGCGCGCCCATGGCGTTGAGGGCGTTGGTGAATCCAAACCGCTGTTCGTAGACGGTCTCGTGCACGATGCTCAAGCCTTTCGCTTGCGTCAACGCGACGACAAGCGGCTGCTGCCAGTCGGTCATGAAGCCGGGGTGCACATCGGTCTGCAGGGCGATGGACCTCAGGTCTCCGCCAGGGTGGTAGAAGCGAATGCCGTCTTGGCGCACGTCGAACTCCCCTCCGACCTTGCGAAAGACGTTGAGGAACGTGCCCATCGTGCGCTGCTGGGCGCCGTGGATGAGCACGTCGCCACGGGTAGCGAGCGCGGCGCACGCCCACGAGCCGACCTCGATGCGGTCGGTCAGTGCGGTGTGGTCGTACCCATGCATGCGGGTGACGCCCTCGATCGTGATGGACCTGTCAGTATCGACCGAGATGATCGCGCCCATCTTCTGCAGGGTGTCGATGAGGTCTTTGATCTCAGGTTCGACGGCGGCGTTCTCGAGTTGCGTGATGCCCTCGGCCATGACGGCAGTCAGCAGCAACTGTTCGGTAGCGCCGACTGACGGGTAGGAAAGCGTGTGCTTGATGCCGTGCAATCCGTTCGGCGCCGTGAGGTGAAGGCCGTCAGCGCCCTGGGCGACCGAGGCGCCGAACTTCTGGAGGATTTCCAAGTGAAAGTCGATGGGACGGTCGCCGATGCGGCACCCGCCGAGGTCCGGAATGACCGCTTCTCCGAGCCGATGGAGCAACGGGCCGCACAGCAGGATCGGGATTCGTGACGATCCTGCGTGTTCAGCAATGTGGGCTGCGTCGGCGGAGACGAGTGTCGAGGTGTCGATGTCGATCGTTCCTGACGGATGGTCGTAATCGACGCCAGCACCGTGCAGCTCGAGCAGTGACGAGACGACCTTGACGTCGCGAATCTCCGGGACATTGCGCAGCGTGGACGGCGTCGACCCGAGCAACGCGGCCACCATGGCTTTCGAGACGAAGTTCTTTGCGCCGCGCACCGTGATCTCGCCACGAAGCCCAATGCCGCCTGTCACCCGAATGGAGTCGCTCATGTGCCTATCGTGCCTCATTTGCCGGTCGCGCCAGCGGGCACGGTGACGAACACGTCGAACAGCTCGGGGTGATGGGCGTGGACAAGCACAGCGAAGACAACCGCATCGAACAGCAGGTGCACGGCGATCACATACGACAATGACTTGGTCCACGTGAAGATCCATCCTTGGATCAGCGCGAATGGCACTGTCAGCAGCGGACCCCACTCGCGATACCCGAGTTCCCACAGGAACGAGACGAAGACGGTGGCCTGCAGCAGGTTGGCGATCGACGTGGGGAAGTGTTGCCGCAGAAGCGCAAAGACGACGCAGATGAAGAACAACTCGTCCCAGATCCCGACCGCGTTGACGCCAAAGAAGAGGCGGGTGATTTCGTTGGCACCGGTGATCTCTGGCCAGTTCCGATAGGCCCCCGACCCGATGAAGTAGAACGGCAAGATGAGGTATCCGACGCCAACCACAAACACGAGATAGATCCACTGCACCGGACGCCAGCGTCGCCCTGTCCCGACCGGAAACACAATCGCGTCGCTTCCGAAGACCCGTCGCGATAGTGCCCACGGCACGAGCACCGCAAGCGTCAGGACGATCGTAAATCGCGCGATGCCGACGTTCGTGAGATTCGCGGCGAGCGAGATCGTCGAGATGATCGCTTGGCCCAAGGCAATGAGCGCAAGATCGCGGCCCAAACGGCGATCGACGACGAGACCAAGCGCGACGCCTGCGACAAGCGGCACATAGCCAAACGGCCGAATATGGACCGCGAACAACAGCACGGCGGCGCCGCAGACCAGCACTGCGGCCAGCAGGCGCAAGGCGGTCACGCCGCGACCGAACGTCGGAAGCGCCGTCGTGGCGGCGGCTCCTGGGTGCGTCATCCCCAGAGCATCGCACGCTATGACTGCCGCCAGGTGCCGCCGCGTAGCATCGGTGCCATGACCGGCAACCAGGCGGAGCACGATCGTGCCAGCGTTCCGCGCGCGGTATGCGTTGGCCTGTGCACTCTCGACGTCATCGAACTCGTCGACCGCGTGCCTGGACCGAACGAGAAGATCACCGCACTCGAGAGCGCCGTCGCGGCGGGAGGCCCCGCCACAAACGCTGCTGTCGTGCTCGCGCATCTAGGCGCCGACACCCGGCTCGTCACCGCGCTGGCCGACGACCCTCTCAGCGACGTGATTCGCGCCGACCTTGCGACGTGCCGCGTTCAGGTCGTCGCGCGGCCGGCCCCGGCATTCGCACCAAGCGTCGCCGCGATTCTCGTGACTCGCGGGACGGGTGAGCGTGCCGTCGCGTCGCCGTCGACGGCCGCGTCCACCATGCAAGACGTCGACACCGATACCCCCGATTTGGCGGGTGTCGGAGTCGTCCTTGTCGATGGTTACCACCCCGGGCTCGCGATCGCGACCGCCCGCGCGGCTCGGAAATCTGGCATCCCCGTGATGATGGACGCCGGCAGCCTGAAGGCGCACACGGCGGATGTGGCGCGCGAGGTGGACCTCGTGGTTGCGTCCGGCGACTTTCGCGATCCGAACGGGTCGGACTCGCCTGACGACGTATTCGAGTTCCTCGGAGCACTCGGGGTGCGCTGTGTCGCCATGACTCGCGGCGCCGAGTCGGTGCTCTTCCGAACCGCGGACGGCGATGGAGCGGTCCGCGTTCCGGTCGTCGACAACATTGTTGACACGTTGGGTGCCGGGGACTTTTTCCACGGCGCGCTCGCTTACCGGCTCGCGGTTCTCGGTCTCGATGCCGCACGACTTCCCGACGACCTTGCGTGGGCGTGCGCGGTAGCGGCGCGGTCGTTGCAGTCGTTCGGCACGCGAGCCTGGCTCGCTCGCTAAGCCAGACGCCGCGTTAGGACGTAGGCCGGGCCGCCTCGACTGCCTGCTTTGGTTCCGTCTTCGCCGGCAGCGTTGTTGGTCGCCAGCTCTCGCGGCGGCTCTCAAAATCAGTGATGTCGTCGGCGTGCTGCAGCGACAACCCGATATCGTCAAGTCCCTCCATGAGGCGCCACCGCACGTACTCGTCGATCTCGAACGGGACGACCACGTCACCGCACCTGATCGACCGCTCTTCGAGCGACACGGTGATGTCAGTTCCGGGCTGGGTTTCGAGCACTTTCCAGAGCAGCTCGACGTTTTCCTGGCTTGCCACGGCGGTGAGGAGGCCTTGTTTGCCGGAGTTGCCGCGGAAGATATCGGCGAAGCGGCTCGCGATCACGACCTTGAATCCGTAATCCTTGAGCGCCCAGACCGCGTGCTCTCGTGACGAGCCGGTGCCGAAGTCCGCGCCCGCGACGAGTACGGAACCGTGTTCATACTCGGGACGATTGAGGATGAAATCTGGGTCTCCACGCCACGCGGCGAAGAGAGCGTCCTCAAATCCGGTGCGCGTCACGCGCTTGAGGTAAACGGCGGGGATGATCTGATCGGTATCGACGTTCGAGCGGCGCAGCGGCACGCCAACGCCCGTGTGGGTCGTGAATTTCTCCATGAGTAGCTCCTTACGCGAAGGCGCCGACGGGCGCCTCGAGGTCGGCGGGGCTTGACAGGGTTCCGCGAATGGCGGTGGCGGCGGCGACGAGCGGCGAGACGAGGTGAGTGCGGCCTCCCTTGCCCTGACGCCCTTCGAAGTTGCGGTTCGACGTTGATGCGGAACGCTCCTGCGGCCGCAGTTGGTCGGGGTTCATGCCCAGGCACATCGAGCAGCCTGCGTTGCGCCACTCCGCACCGAAGTCAAGAAAGACTTGGTCGAGTCCTTCCGCTTCCGCCTGCAGCCTGACGCGTGCGGAGCCTGGAACGACGAGCATGCGGGTATTGGGCGCCTTCACCTGACCCTTGATGATCGCCGCAGCGGCTCGAAGGTCCTCGATGCGCCCGTTCGTGCACGAGCCAAGAAAGACGGTGTCAATGGGGATATCGCGCAGCGGTGTCCCGGGCGTGAGGCCCATATAGGTGAGCGCATTTGCGGCGGCCTCACGCTCCGCAGCGTCGGCGAAGTCCTCCGGGTCGGGCACCGACGCCGACAGCGGCAGCCCTTGGCCCGGGTTGGTGCCCCACGTGACAAACGGCTCAAGGTCAGCCGCGTTGAGTACGATTTCCGCGTCAAACACCGCGTCGTCGTCAGTCACGAGAGTGCGCCAGTAGTCGACGGCCGAGTCCCAGTCCGCGCCTTCTGGCGCGTGCGGACGCCCCTTGACGTACTCGAAGGTCGTGTCATCCGGCGCGATCAGTCCCGCGCGTGCTCCGGCCTCGATCGACATGTTGCAGACGGTCATGCGCGCCTCCATCGACAGCGCGCGGATCGCCTCACCGCGGTACTCCAGGACATAGCCCTGTCCCCCGCCGGTGCCGATCTTGGCGATCACCGCCAAGATGATGTCCTTCGCGGTCGTGCCGTCGGGAAGGTGGCCATTGACGTTGATGGCCATCGTCTTGAATGGCTTGAGCGGCAGGGTTTGGGTGGCGAGCACGTGCTCAACCTCCGACGTTCCGATGCCGAAGGCGAGGGCTCCAAACGCACCGTGTGTGGACGTGTGCGAGTCGCCACACACGACAGTCATCCCGGGCATCGTGAGACCGAGCTGCGGTCCGACGACGTGCACGACGCCTTGATCTGCGTCACCGAGGCTGTGAATGCGAATGCCGAACTCTTTGGCGTTGTTGCGCAAGGTGTCGATTTGCGTGCGTGAGGTGAGGTCGGCAATTGGCAGGTCAATGTCGAGCGTCGGGGTGTTGTGGTCCTCCGTCGCGATCGTGAGATCAGGTCGGCGAACCTGACGCCCCGCGAGGCGGAGACCCTCAAACGCCTGCGGACTCGTGACCTCGTGGCACATGTGCAAGTCGATATAGATGAGGTCGGGGGCGCCGTCCTCACCCTTGCGTACCAAGTGACTGTTCCACAGCTTCTCGGCGAGCGTGGTTCCCATCGTTCCTCCTCAGGTCTCGCGGCCCATAGCCGCTAGACATCTCACTATGTGAGACAGTAATATCGCCTTATGGACAATCATAGCGGCGTTGGCGTCATTGACAAGGCCGCGGCCATCCTGAGCGCACTCGAGAACGGGCCGGCCACGCTTGCCGAACTCGTCACCACTACCCATCTTGCGCGCCCGACGGTTCATCGTCTCGCGATAGCGCTCGAACACCACCGGTTGGTGGGGCGCGACGCGTCGGGGGCATTCATTCTGGGCACTCGTTTCGCGCAATTTGCCGCGGCGGTCGGCGAGGATCGTCTCGTCGGTGCGGCACTGCCGGTGCTGACTGTGCTGCGTGACCGCACGGGAGAATCGGCCCAGTTGTATCGACGCCATGGCAGCCAGCGCATCTGCATCGCGTCGGTTGACCGACCCGTTGGTCTGCGCGATTCAATCCCGGTCGGGACGACGATGACGATGGCGGCCGGATCCGCTGCCAAGGTGCTGCTCGCGTGGGAGCAGCCGGAGGTCGTGCACGCGGCACTCGCGACCGCGCGATTCTCTGCGGCGGACCTCGCCACCGTGCGATCCCGGGGCTTCGCCGAGAGCACCGCAGAGCGCGAGGCTGGCGTGAGTTCGGTGTCAGCGCCGGTGTGGGGCACCGGTGGCACCGTTATTGCGGCGGTGTCGATTTCCGGGCCGGCCGAACGGCTCACGGCGACACCGGCCATGGTCCACTCCGGCGCTGTGCTTGACGCTGCGCGCCAACTCAGCGACGTGCTCGTCCGCACGCAGTGATGCGCGCGATCCTCAGTTGGCGAGTGCCTTGAGC
>JAHEMW010000057.1 GCA_024643505.1 Demequinaceae bacterium | reverse complement strand
GTGGCCCGCCTCGACGGATCCGACTACCGGGCGTCCGTGACGACCGGCGCGCCCCTGCTCGCCGCGCGCGCCGAGGTCTTCGACCGAGTGCGGGCGGAGTTCGCGCGCGCCGTCGGCCTCGTCGGCTCACACTGACGCCGCGACACAGCAACGGGAGGGTCCTTGTGGGACCCTCCCGTGCTGGCTGGCCGACGCGTCAGACGAGCGCTGGCTCCTTGGCGACGCTTGGCGCCGTCGCGTCCGAGCCGCCTTCCGTGCGGGCACCGCGAGCGGCCCACGCGAGGCCCACGCCCGCGAAGATCAGCACGAGGCCGAGGCCGCCGATGAGCGCGGCGATGCCGTAGCCCATCTGGAGGGTGGAGGCGGTGACAGAGCCGACGCCGAGCTCACCGATGAGGGCGTGCGCGGTACCGGTCCATGCGAGCGCACGCGCAGGTCCCTCGAGCGGGTGCATGCGGTCGAAGTCAGCCCAGTACTTGCCGTCGACCGCTACGTCGTAGGTTCCGGCGGGGAAGGATTCGCCGTTGTACTCGGCGTCCTCGGTGAGCGTGACCTGCTGGGTGCTGTTCAGCGTGTGGTACGCGACGAGCGCCATTTGGTACATGTACTCGGTTCCGGTGTTCACGAGCGGGTCGTTCGGGTTGAGTTCGCTCTGGTTGACCGGGTAGTTCCAGTCATTTTCGAGGAGTGAGAGGATCGCCTGCGCGCCCTCGACCTCGCCGCGGTCGACCAACTGGCCGTCCTCGTTGTAGGTCAGCATCACGTTTTGTGCCGCGCTGAACGCCTGCAAGGAGTCCGCGCCCTGCTTCACCTTGATCGCAGTGAAGCCCGCGCCGCCGATGAAGAGAATTCCAATGATTGCCAGTGCCGCTCCGAGCAGCTTGAGTCGATGTGCCATGTCTTTTCCCAGCCTTTTCCGTGTTGTTTCGGGGTCATGCCGCGGAGGCGGTGGCGATCTCGTGAATCGCCCCTACCTCCGTGGCACCACTACCCTTGCGCACGTTTTTGACAGTTATTGAGGACGTATGGCCCGGGGACCAACGGCCCTGCTGCGACGGCCAATCAGCGGCGCGTGAGGTCGGGAAGGTCGTCGACGCCGATCACGTCGTACATGCCCCGACCGGCGAGCTTCGCCGCGTAGTCGGCGTTGGTGCCTTGGGGTCGCGCCTCCTGCAGGACGGGCGCGCGCCCGCTCAGCCGGATGATCCGCGCGACCGCGTCGTGGATTCCTTCACGCGTGTGCACTGTTGGGTCAACAGTGAGGCGGACCTCGTAATCGACGCCACTGTCGCGCACCAGCTCGAGCGAGAGCCACGCGCGGTCGCCCGCGACCTCGGACCCGGTGACGGCGGCGTAGGTTTCCGGCGTCGCCTTGATGTCGATGCCGACCCAATCGACGAGTGGCAGCACGGCGGCCAGTCGACCCGGATACGCCCCCGCCGTGTGCAGGCCGACGCCAAATCCCAGTTCCCGCACCTCCCGCGCCGCCCCAATGAGCGCCGGCTGTCGCGTCGGCTCGCCTCCGGAGAACACCACTCCGTCAAGCAGGTCGCGACGGGCGCGCAGCCGATCACGCACATCCGCCCACGCGACGGCGGGCGTCGTCCGAGAGTCCTGCAGCGCCGGATTGTGGCAGTAGGTGCACTGCCACGGACACCCCTGCGCAAAGACCGTCGCCACGAGTTTTCCTGGCCAGTCGACGCCGCTGTAGGGCGTGAATCCGCCAATCGACAACGCGTCGGCACGCTCCACGTACGGCACGATCGCCGTCGACGCCGCCGTCATCAGGCACCCGCCGCAGCGAGCCCAAGGGCCGGTTCGCGGAAGTGCACGCGCTCGGCATGCTCCCCCTTCTTGCCGATGTTGAAGCTCTGCACGGGTCGGTGGTAGCCCATGACCCGCGTCCACACTTCACACGCAACGTCGATCCCGCGCGCCGCACACTGGGGACACGCGGCGACCTCGCCCGCGAGATACCCATGCGTGGGGCAGATCGAGAACGTTGGGGTGACGGTGATATACGGCAGCCGAGATGTTTCGAGCGTGCGACGCACGAGCAGGCTGCATGCCCGCGCGTCGGTGACGCGTTCCCCCATATAGAGGTGCAACACCGTCCCACCCGTGTACTTGGCCTGGAGCGGACCCTGCCGCTCGACCGCCTCGAACGGGTCGTCCGTGAAGCCCACAGGAAGCTGACTCGAGTTCGTGTAGTACGGGTTGTCGTCGGTGCCCGCCTGGAGGATGCCGACGAAGCGGCGGCGATCCTCCTTCGCGAACCGGTACGTCGTGCCCTCGGCGGGCGTCGCCTCGAGGTTGTAGAGGTGACCCGTGCATTCCTGAAACTCGACCATCCGCTCGCGCACGTGGTCGAGTACACGCAGCGCGATCCGCTCGCCGAAGGCCGTCGTGATGTCGTGGCGATCCGCCGTGAGGTTGCGGATCATCTCGTTGATGCCGTTGACGCCGATTGTGCTGAAGTGGTTGCGCAACGTGCCGAGGTAACGGGCGGTGTAGGGAAAGAGGCCCCCGTTGATCGCGTCTTGGATGACCTCGCGCTTGAGTTCGAGGCTGTCGCGGGCCGCGTCGAGGAGGCGGTCGAGGGCGTCGAGCAGGCCCGCAAGGTCGGGCACATCACGAGTCGGCACTGACTGCTGCCCGAACAGATACCCGAGCCTCGCCATGTTGATCGTCACGACGCCCACGGACCCCGTCTGCTCTGCCGACCCGAACAGGCCGTTGCCGCGCTTGAGTAGCTCCCGCAGGTCGAGCTGGAGCCTGCAGCACATCGAGCGCACCATGTGGGGCTCAAGGTCGGAGGAGATGAAGTTCTGGAAGTACGGCAGGCCGTACTTGGCCGTCATCTCGAACAGCGCCGGCACATTCGGACCGTCCCAGTCAAAGTCTTTCGTGATGTTGTACGTGGGAATCGGGAACGTGAAGACGCGGTCTGCGGCGTCACCGGTCGTCATGACGTCGATGTAGGCGCGGTTGATCATGTCCATCTCGCGCTGGAGCTCGCCGTACGTGAACTCCATGTCGCGTCCCGCGATGTGCGGGATCTGGTCGCGCAGGTCCGCGGGGCAGGTCCAGTCGAACGTCAGATTGGTGAAGGGCGTCTGCGTGCCCCACCGCGAGGGAACATTGAGGTTGTAGATGAGCTCCTGGATTCCCTGACGCACCTGCGTGTAATCGAGGCGCTCGAGGCGGATGAACGGCGCCATGTACGTATCGAACGAGCTGAAGGCCTGGGCGCCGGCCCACTCGTTCTGCAGGGTCCCCAGGAAGTTGACGATTTGGCCCACGGCTGAGCTGAAGTGCTTGGCCGGGCTCGCCTCGACTTTGCCTGGCACGCCATTGAAGCCCTCGGCGAGCAGCGTGCGCAGGGACCAACCTGCGCAGTACCCGCTGAACATGTCAAGGTCGTGGATGTGGAGGTCGCCGTCGCGGTGCGCGCGCCCAATCTCTTCCGAATACACGTGCGACAGCCAGTAGTTGGCGATCACCTTGCCGGCGGTGTTGAGAATCAGCCCTCCGAGGCTGTATCCCTGATTCGCGTTGGCATTGACGCGCCAGTCGCGCTGATGCAGGTATTCCTCGATGGATGAGGAAACGTCGATGTCCACCCTTGCTCCTACTCGCTAGTCAGGATCACAACATGTAGGGGAACATCCTGGGATGAGGTACTACATGTTGTACTAGCGCGCGGGAGAGCGCGGACGGGACCATCGTCCCGATTGCGGCGATCGCCTGGGTTTAGTGCTGGTCTGGGTGCATCTCGGCAGCGACTTCGTTGCCCTCGCGTTCGATGCCGCCAGCGTGCGAGCGACGCGACGCCGCCGCCACGGCGAGCACTGCGACGAGGGCAGCGACGGCGGCGATGCCGAGGCGAGCGAACGTGTTCGCACCGTCGCCGTAGCTGAGCACGACGACCGCAGGAGCGATGAGCAGCGCGACGAGGTTCATGACCTTGATGAGCGGGTTGATCGCCGGGCCCGCGGTGTCCTTGAACGGGTCGCCGATGGTGTCGCCGATGATGGTCGCCTCGTGGGCGGGTGAGTTCTTGCCGCCGTACGTGCCGTCCTCGACGATCTTCTTGGCGTTGTCCCATGAGCCGCCGGAGTTGGCGAGGAACACCGCCATCAGCACGCCCGTGCCGATGGAGCCCGCAAGAAAGCCCGCGAGCGCCCCGACGCCGAGTCCGAACCCGACGAAGATGGGAGCCATAGCGGCAAGCAGGCCGGGGGTCGCGAGTTCACGCAGGGAGTCGCGGGTGCAGATGTCGACGACGCGCCCGTACTCCGGGCGCTGCTCGCCGGTCATAATGCCTGGCATCTCACGGAACTGACGGCGAACCTCGAACACGATTGCACCCGCGGCTCGCGTGACAGCGTCAATGGCGAGGCCCGAGAACAGGAAGACTGTCGCGCCGCCGATGATGACGCCCACGAGGGTGAGCGGGTGGATGATTTCGTAGCTGAAGTCAGCGGCGCTCGCGGCCGCGTCGGCGATCGCGGTGCCGACGGCGTCGGAATATGACCCAAACAGCGCGGTGGCGGCGAGCACCGCGGTCGCGATCGCGATGCCCTTCGTGATGGCCTTGGTGGTGTTGCCGACGGCGTCGAGGTCGGTGAGGATCTTCGCGCCCTCCTCGTCCACCTCGCCGGACATCTCGGCGATGCCCTGGGCGTTGTCGGAGACAGGGCCGAACGTGTCCATGGCGACGATCACGCCGACGGTCGTGAGCAGGCCGCAACCCGCGAGCGCCACGAGGAAGAGCGCAAGGGTGATGGATCCGCCAGCGACGAAGAACAGGATGACGACGGCGCCAGCGATCACGGTTGCGGTGTAGACCGCGGACTCAAGCCCGACGCCAATACCGGCGAGCACCACGGTCGCGGCGCCGGTAAGAGAGGTTCGGGCGACACGCTGCGTCGGCCGCTGCGCCACGTCCGTGAAGTAGCCGGTGAGCCACAGAATGAGGCCCGCTAGGCCGATTCCGACGAACACAGCGATGGTTGCCATCATGCGCGGGTCGCCGGATTCGTTCGCGACCGTCGTGCCCTCAAACGAGGAGAAGGACGACGGCAGGTACGCGAAGGCCGCAATAGCGGCCAGCACGGCGCCCATGGCGGCGGAGATGTAGAAGCCGCGGTTGATCGCGGCGAGGCCCGACTCACCCTTGCGCACCTTCGTGATAAAGACGCCGACGGCGGCCGTGAGGGCGCCGATCGCGGTGACAATGAGCGGGAAGACGAGTCCCTGCTCTCCGAAAGCGGCCTTACCCAGGATGAGCGCGGCGACGAGTGTGACCGCGTACGACTCGAACAGGTCGGCGGCCATGCCGGCGCAGTCGCCGACGTTGTCGCCGACGTTGTCGGCAATCGTCGCGGGGTTGCGAGGATCGTCCTCGGGAATGTGGTTCTCGACCTTGCCGACGAGGTCGGCCCCCACGTCGGCCGCCTTCGTGAAGATTCCGCCGCCGACGCGCATGAACATCGCGAGCAGGGCCGCGCCGAAGCCGAAGCCCTCGAGCACGGCAGCCGCGTCTCCGCGGAACAAGAACACGACGCTCGCGGCGCCGACGAGCCCGAGGCCAACGACGGACATGCCGACGGCGCCGCCGGTGCGGAACGCGACGCGTGCGCCCTCGGCGCGGCCATTTTCTTTGGTTGCGGCCGCGGCGACCCGGACGTTGGCGCGCACGGCGAGCCACATGCCCATGTAACCGATCGTCGCGGAGAAGCCGGCGCCGAGCAGGAAGAACACTGACCGCCCGATGCGCACGCCGGAATCGCCGGGAAGCAGGAACAGGAGGCCGAAGACGATCACCACGAACAGGATCAGGGTGCGCATTTGCCGATTGAGGTAGGCAGACGCTCCCTCTTGCACCGCGAGCGCGATCTCGCGCATCTTCGAGGTGCCGTCCGCGGCGGCGAGCACCTGTCGGCGCAACACCCAGGACAGCGCAAGCGAGGCGATCGCGATGAGCCCGATCACGACAACAATCGTGATGTTGCCAGAGCTCACGTCGATCGTTTCGGCGGCAGTGATGACCATTCGTCCTCCTCGACGAAACCAGACGCGACCGATGGTCGCGTGCTCGGTGGTATGCGAGGAGTTTAGGGGACGATGGAGGTGCGCCGAGTCCGACCCAACGTTTGCGCCGAGGTGTGCGTCGACATTGTGTCGGGCATTCAGCGACCTGGAGGAGCAATGACCCACTGGCGGGACACGATGGAGACGCTCGTTCGCGACCGCGAGCGCGCTCTTCTCGGGTACGCATACCTCGTATGCGGCAATCCCACGGTGGCTCAGGACCTCGTGCAGGAGGGATTAGTGCGCACATTCGCCGTGGAGCGGACGGGGCTGACCGCAGTCAAAGCGGAAAGTTACGTGAGGCGCGCCATTGTCACGGCGTACATCGATCAGTACCGGCGCACTCAGCGCTGGGATCGGATGCGCCACCTCTTCCGCCCCATCGAGGACGTGCCCGACGCCATGGGAGCCATCGAGGCCGGTTCCGACGTGGCCGCAGCGCTCGACACCCTGCCCCCCCGGGTGCGGGCGTGCGTCGTGCTGCGGTACTTCGACGACCTCACGGTTCCCGACATCGCGCGGCAGCTCGGGCTCGCCCCCGGCACCGTGAAGCGGTACCTCAGCGACGGGCTCGGTCATCTCGAGCTCGCGCTCGGACCGCTCGAGGACGCGTCGATCGACGCGCCGGCCGACAGGAGCGGATCATGAACCGGTTGTCAGATATGTTGCGCAGCACCGCGGATCGCGCGCCGCTGCCCGGCGTGCGGGTCTCGACCCACGACGTGAGTCGGCGCGTGGCACGCTCGCGCGGCCTGCGGACCGGATCGAAGGTGCTGCTCGGCGCGGGCGCGATCGCGCTCATTTACGCCCCGATCGCGAATGCCGGCAGTTTCGCGACAGCCGGCGACGAATCCACCGGCGGCCTCGGCGCGCCGTCGGTCGACACCGCGGACGGCCGTGACGCGCTCCAGTACAGCCCCTGCGGGCAGACCTTTGACGCGAGTGGGTGGCCCGCCTCCGGGGCGTCCGTTTCGGCGCGCCTCGATAGTGACGGGCCCTTCGAGCCGGGCGGGACGCTGCCAATCGCCGTTTCGTACGCCGCGCCCGACGGTCTCGTGGCGTACTCGACCACGGCCTACGTGCTGTGGGACGGCGTCGTCGTCGGCACCGCCTCAATGCCCGCAGGTTTCTCGTACGAGGCGGCCGAGGTCACCGCCGACCAGTTCCAGCAGGGCGTGACACTCGTCAACTGCTTCGATGGCAAGCCGCTGCCGGCGGCCGACTACACCATCGTCGTCGTCGGCCAGTTCGGGTATCCGGTCGTCGAGCCGTCGCCCTCCGACGAACCGATGCCGGAGCCGCGTGTGACCGATGAACCGAAGCCAACGCCCACGGTGGAACCGCCGGTGGAGCCGCCGGTGGAGCCGTCCGTCGAACCGAGCGTCGAACCCCAGCCCGCGCCAGAGCCTGCCCCCGAGCCCGGGACGGAACCCGGATCAGGTGGAACCGACCCCGTGGGGACGCCCGACTCCTCGTCTGGCACGTCGACCGGCTCAACGGACATCGCCGTAGCGCCGCCGGTTGACAACGTCGTGTACGCCGTGAGCGCGCCGGTGTCATTCACCGTGGCGGGCGAGCAGGCGAAGGAACCCTTCGCCGCGTACCTGGGCGGAACCGAGGAAGGGTTGCTCACGCCGAAGGTGGCGCGCGCGCTCTATCAGGAGGGCATCGCGGGAGCCTGGAACATGGCAAACGGCTCCCAGCGGTGGGTCATGACGTCGGCCGGTCCGAGCGATTTTGGCAAGGAGTGGCAGGACAGCTTCTTTGGATGCGCGTGGGAGGGCGGGCCGGTGACGTTCCCCACGGAATCGTCAGAAATGACGCTGCTCGCTGTCAGCGCGTCAATCCCCTCGTCGATCTCTGTGAGCTACGGCTGGGTCGTCGACGGCAACCCCAAGGTGGCGATGAGTGTGCGCAACGTTTCGCAGTTCAGGATCTCGGGCTACTACGGTGAGCCGAATCCGTCGCTGGTGCTGGTGCGCAACGGGCGCGTGGTCGCCGAGGCGTACCCGGTCTCGCTCAACCGTGTCGGCGACATTCGCATCATGGAGGACGCGCTGAAGTCGTCCGGCAATAGTGGCGGCGGGTCGACGGGTAGCGACGGCACAGTGTCGAGCGACTCAAACACCATGATCGCGCCCGACTACAGCGGCTACCTTGAGCCAGGGCAGACGCTCTCGGGCGACTACCTGTGGCGCGACGTGAACGGCTGCTACGGCACGGACGGCCCCACGGACGTCACGCCAGGCACCTACACCGTGCTGAGCCGGCAGGATGTCTTCGTGGGCGGCACGTCCTACGGATGGCCGGAACCCGCACCCCTTGTCGATCCGCTCGGAATCACCGGCGGCGGCGTCGACCTCCCGGCCGTCGGCTCCCCGGAGGGCTTGGGGAGTGGGTCATCGGACGGCTCCGAAGGTGTCGCTAGCCCGGATATCGCGCCGGCTCCCGCGCCGGACATGATGACGGATTTCGTCTCGTTCCAGGTCTGGACGTCCCTCGGCACCATCACCGTCACGCGTTAGGCCACCGGAGCCCGCGTCGGCGACTCGCTGGCCTGTGAAAAGAATCACATCGGGACGAAAAGTGCCCAATGCCCGGCTCGGGCGGTATTTACTCTTTGTTATCGCGTGCGCGGCCTTTGGTCGGCGCCCGTGATCCGCGACCGACGTGGTCCCTCAGCCCGCCCGTCGTGGTTTCCCGGCGGCGGCTCGGTCCCCTCAGCCTGAGTCGCCGTCGGGTCCTCCAGCGCACGCCCACTCCATGCCTGCGCGCGACCTCGCGAGGCGCGTTGACACGCGCACCGCAACATCGACCGCGCCGCAAGGAACTGCTGCGCATTCGTCGAGGTGGCCGCCGTTGCGCGCCGCGACACGCGCTGCCACCTCGCACGCCCGCGCGGGTTGTGTCGAGCGCCACTGTCCTTCGGCGCGCTCGACGCGCGCCACGCGAGCCGCCGCCAGCGCGGCGAGGTCAGCGACTCCGCGCGCACGTGAGCCAGCGCCGATTTCCGCGGCGAGACCCGCAATCGCGAAGGCGAACACGGCGACCACAGCGACCACGCCCGTCAGGGCGATAGTCGCCGACCCGCGATCGGGCAGTGTCACGGTTGAGCCGGAGCCCAGGCATTGGCACTCGCCTGGGGAAACGGCGGGATCGCGGGAATCACCACGACGGCCCTCCACCCGGCGTTTGCGAGCGCGACGCTGACGTGCGCTCGTGGACCTGCAACCTGGAGGGCAGCCTGCGCTCCCGCGCTCGAACCCGCGACGAGTGCCACCCGCGCCGCCGCAGCGGCGGCCTCGTGGGCGAGCGCGTCATCGACGGACCAGCGCGAGACGCCAAGGACGACCCCGAGCAGGAGCACGACGGCCGGCACGACCATCGCGAACTCGACAGTCGCGGATCCCCCGTCGCGCGTCAGCCCCCGAGCGCCGACGCGATCATGCCCCCAAGCAACTCCCGGATCGCGGACGACTTGACGACCGCGATGAGTACGGCCGCGAACGCCGCGGCCGCGACTGTCACTAATGCGTACTCGGTGGTCGCCATGCCGTCGTCCGTCGCAGTGCGTGCTTGCGTCATCCT